>JBDSVV010000040.1:0-31845 GCA_039927035.1 Ornithinibacter sp.
CGGGCGCCACCCTCGCCGAGCTCCAGCAGCGCCTTGGCCATAGCAGCGTCAACGCGGCCCTTCGCTACCAACACGCCGCCCAGGGCCGCGACCGCCAGATCGCCGAAGCTCTCTCCCGCATGTCCACCGGCGACCTTGAGTAGGGCCACTACCACGAAGCAACTCCGGTCGGCCATCGACAAAGGCGGTCGTGCGACGACCCCGGCACCTACTGCATACCGCCCAGTTGGGGTTACAGACTGGTCTGGCGCTTTCACTCGGGTGCCGATGTCCGGATGCAGAGCGACCCGCCTAACGCGTGCCCGTTGGTGTTCGAGCCTGGATGCTGGCGGGTTCGCGTATGGGCGGGTTGATACGCCAATCAATTCTTTCCTGGATGACCCGGTGACTGCGACACGACCGAGCTCATCCCTGGCGACCGGGTGACCCCAGTCGACGATCCGAGCATCGACCGTCTCGCCGTCCCAGTAGCTGCGCGACGAGAGTCGTGTGCAGCCAGGCTGCGAAGTCGTCATGCTCCCAGCCGAGGTCCACGACGAGCTCCCGATAGACGGCGGCGCCGCCAAAGAGCAGCAGAAGGTCGGTGGCGGTGGCTTGAGCCAGATCGGGCCGCAGGCCGAATCGGGAATCCAGGCGGGTGATGACTTGCGCGTACCCCTCTCGCCGCAGCACCTCGCTCCGCTGACGGACGGCGACGGCGTCCGGTTCGTGCCTCGTTGCGTGGATGACCTCGTCCAAGCCGGCGACCCGGGTGGCGATCCCAGAGTTGCCGACCGCGAACTCACGCAGCATTGCTGATCCGTCTTCAGCGGCGAGCATCGCCGCATACCAAGGCTGTTCGACGGGGATGGACGGCTCTTCCTCGCCGAGCACTGCTGCCTCGTAGCACGCCTGGAGCAGTTCTCCCTTGGTGTGGAAGGTGAAGTACACCGTTTGGACGGCGACGCCTGCTGCCTCCGCGATGTCGGTCATCCGCGCCCCGCCGTAACCCCGGTCGACGAACACGGCGTGCGCCGCCCGCACGATCCTGAGCCGAGTGGACCGAGCCTGCTCGCGGCGGGTCGGCCTGTTGGGCTGTTTCGTTCTCTTGACGCTGATCATGGCGGCTGTCACTCTAGCGGAGTAGTTCACTAGTGATAGTCACTAGTGGATATAACTAGGAGGCAACCATGCCGATCGTCGCCATCTCCGGCGCCCCCTCTCGTGAGGAGTACGACGCAGTCTCGGGCAACATCGATCTCGACCACCGGCCGACCGGCTGGCTGGTGCATGCCGCCGCCCTGCTGCCCGACGACTCGGTCCAGATCGTCGACATCTTCGACTCCCAGGAGTCGATGGAGGCCGTCGGCGCACAGCTGGTCCTCCCCTCCTTTGACCAGGCCGGCGTGGACGTGCGGGACCGGCGGCCTCCAGCGGCACAGGAGACGTTCGCCTACCACGGTCCGGCGCTGACACGGCCATGAACGCCGCCCAGCGGTCGGTGCTGCGCCGAGCCAACGCCCTCATGGTGTGGCTCTACCGCTCGACCGGCGGAAGGCTCATGGGATCGGCCAAAGGTGCGCCGGTGCTGCTGCTCACTGCCCCGGGGCGGCGCACTTTGGTCCCGCACACCGTGCCCCTGGCCTACATGGAGCGGCGTGGCTCCTGGGTCGTCACCGGATCGGGAGGCGGAATGAAGAACCACCCCCAGTGGATCGCGAACCTGAGGCACTCGGGCCGCGCGACAATCCAGATCGGTCGCGAGCGCCAACAGGTCTCGGCAGTGGTCACGCAGGGCGCCGAGCGTGACGCTCTCTGGCGGGAAGTCATCGAGTGGAAACCATTCTTCCAGGACTACGAACGCAAGTCCGGCCGCATCATCCCGGTCGCCGTGCTCACCCCCCTTGGTGCCGGCACGAACTGAGGCGGACCACCGAGGGACGGTGCTTCATCGACCCGCACAGCACGTGTTTCGTGTGACGACCAGAACAACGCCCGACAGGGGAAGAGGGGGCTCGTCGCGTCGGGTGTGAGACCACGGAGGACTCTGGGCGTCGGTGCGTTGGAGACCTTCCACGCTGATGAGGACCAGACGGAGGAAGAACACGGACCCCAGTCCTCGATCTGTACTCCACAAGCGAGACCACCCCGAGCCCGTACCGCCGTGAAGCCCGGCAGTGCCGCGGGCGGCGGTGCGCGTCGTGCACCTGCGCCGCACCGCCGTGAGTTGGGCGTCCGCGGGACGCGAATCAAGGTGTGGAGATGGCTATCAGATGTTCGAGGCCGTCGAAGTCCCGCGGATTCCGGGTGTAGAGCTGGGCGCCGTGTGCGTGGGCGGTGGCGGCGATCAGCAGGTCCATGACCCTGCGTCTGGGCTGACGGCCGGCATCGACGACGGCGGCCGCGACATGACCGTAACTGATGGCGACGGCTTCGTCGACAGGCAGCGCATCGAAGTGCTGCTGGAGAACGCTCAGCCGCCGAAGGCGTTCCGCTCGGATCTCGGAAGTCTTGGCCACCAACACGCCAAAATGGAGCTCCGCCAGGGTGACAGCGCTGATCGCGAGGACGCCGGAGATGGGCGCAACGCGCTCCGCAATGACGACGCTGGTGTCCAGGATGGCGCGCTCCGACACGGGAACCGGTTGCGTCACCGGGCAGCCCACGGATCGCGTACGTCGTCATCGACCAAGTCCCGATCTCGGTCCCACTCAACGTCTGCCGGACCTTGGAACAGGCTGGCGACCTCCGCCCATGATCGCCATTGTGTCGGTTTGGAGGGCACAAGCCGAGCGCTCGGGCGTCCGGAGACCGTGATCGTGATCTCCTCACCCGCCTCGACGCGCCTGACCAGTTCAGAGGCGTCCTGACGAAGCTCGCGCAGTCCGACGGTCGTCATGGCATCAATGGTAGCACTTGTGCTAGCGCACCTTGGCGATGCGGCACTTCGCAGCCTGCGGCGCGGTCGCGATGAGATGACAACGCTGAGGACGATGTGGTCAAAGTGCCTGGTCGTGTCGGCAGCGGGCAGGGTCCTGGCCGTAGATCAATCGTCGCCGCGTGAGGTTACTCCGTGTCTGCGCCTTGGCCGGCGAACCGAACGGCACGCGGCACGACGCTGTGCGCCAGTACGTGCGATCGCCAGATAATGCGCGCCCCTTGACGCCCTCAGCATCAGCGAGGCATGGCGGCAGCGTTCCGTAAGGCCGGGTAGGTACGTCCTTTCGGCGCGAGTTGGGCTGCCCTCTCGAGCCCGGAGTCGTCCAGTGGGCCACTCCCACAGACTCTGAGCACCATCCGCAGCAACTTCATTTGCCTCCAAGGTGTTCGAGCACCGGCGATATGGGCGGTCTGGTCGGGCACGCCGTGTGGGTCGAGGCTGCCGCGAGGTGGAGGGCGGGGTCAACGCGATCGACTGCCTGAATCAGTCTGGGGCGGTGCTTGAATTGCTGGGTGCCGAGAGGACCCAGTCGACGCGAGGTGGTGGCGGCTGCAGCGACGCCGTTGGCGTCCATCTTCGGCTCCGGCTTCCTGATCATCGTCCCGGTGCTCGAGAGCACGCTCGGGGGCTTGTCCGTCTTCGGTGCGGCAGCGGTGTGCGCACTGGCGTGGAGCGCCGGCAACGCGGTGCGGCACTGCGTGACGGTGGTTGAGCCGAGCGCCGCGCGGGGAGACCTTGACACCGGCACACGGCGGCTGGATCGCACGTCGGACGCGGTCATCGTCGTTGCTTATGTCATCTCCGTCGCGCTGTACCTTCGCATCCTCTCCGAGTACGTCTTCCGCTTCTTCGGCAGCGGCTCCACGACTGGCGAACGGGTTCTCGCGTGCGCTCTCGTGGTCCTCATCGTGGCCGTTGGCATCATGCGCGGCTTCCACGGCCTCGACCTGCTCGACCGCGTCGCGCTCATTGCCGTCCTCGTGGTCGTCACTGTGGTGATCATCGTGCTCGGCGTTCATGATGTGCGCGATCTGACCGCGGGCTCCCTGTCCCTCCCACCGCGCGCAGATGTCGGCGTCGGGACCACACTGCTGACGTTGGGCGGTGTCGTCATTACCGTGCAGGGGTTCGAGACCGTGCGCTACCTCGGTGACCAGTACGGCATCCAGACCCGCGTCCAGGCTTCCAGGCTGGCTCAGTTGGTCGCAACCGTCGTCTACATCGCACTGGTGGCAGCCGCGACGCCCGCTATGGGTCCGGGCGGGACTCCAGGTGTGGACACGACGTTGTTGGACATCACCGGACGAGTTGCCCCCCTGCTCTCGATCCCGATCGTGTTGACAGCAGTGCTCAGCCAGCTCAGTGCCGCCATCGCCGACACCGTGTCAGCAGAGGGTAATCTGAACGATCTTCTCGGTTGGATGCGCGGCGCGCGGCCATACCTCGTCAGCGGGGCTGCCGCCGTGCTGCTCGCCGCGACGATGCCGACCTTCACCATCGTCGCGGTCGCCTCGCGCGCCTTCGCGGCCTACTACGCCATCCAGGCTGTCGTTGCGATGCGCACCACGACCGGCGCAGCGCGTCAGGCCGGCTACGGGGCGCTTGCCGCAGCGATGACCGCGATCACCCTGTTCGCGCTGCCCGCCGGATAGGAACATCTACCCTGTCGCGGCATCGTCAATCGAGATGCGAGGTTGCGGAGGAGGAACGCGTCGACGTCGGTCATCGGTGCTCCTACGACGGTGCGGGCCGGGGGTTCAGCCTGGGTTCAGCCCCCTCAATGGCGCTCGCGGCGGCAGCATGGCCGGCGGGAGCGGCGTTGGTGGCCGCGCCGCCCGCGGCTGCGGCTGCGGTCTGCTCGCGCGTCAAGAAGGAACGATGTTGCCTCGGCCTGTCGCGCCATCGCCCCGCTTCAGGCTATCGGGAAGCTGGGTGTCCTTGATCTGCACAATGGTGACCTCCACCCCAGTCCAGGGTGCTCGCGTCGAGGATCTCGCGGTGTCGAGGTCGATGCGTCGGTCTCATCCAGGGTGTGCTGGCTGACGACGTTGCGCAGCGTGGTCTGGGCGATCCGGTCGATCGCGGTGCTGACGTTCTCGATGGACACGACCGACTTCACGGCGGTGATGAACCGGTAGTCGGCCACCGCCGGGCGGCGCCACCGCTCGGTCGGTGCCGGTTGTCCTGAATGTCTTGCCGCGTCACCGGGCGTGCTGCTCTACTGGTCGGGGGAGCGGGCCACTACTCCCTCGGGGCAATGGCAGAGGTCACCCAATGGCAGACCGGGTTGGCACGACGAGCGACTTGCGCGCGGTCCTCACCGACGCATCCATCCTCAGGGCGCTCCGCGGCGCCGACCGGCTCACCCCGGGGAGTGTCCCCAAGAAGGGGGTGACGGTCAAGGCCGCCGAGGCGACGCGCATGCTGCGCAGCGTCATCCGCTTCGTCGCCGACGTCCCCGCCAATTCCTCGCCGATCGTGGTGTGGGAGCAGGAGGGCAGTGAGCTCTGGGTCGACATCTCCACCGTCGCGCTCACCTGCATCCCGGGCGTCGTCCGGGTCTCGGTCAGGGTCGGCTGCGACCAGCTGCCCGAACGGGCGGTGATCAGTGTGCCATTCGGGGTCGGAACGCCCTCGGCCCCAACGGGTCTGGTGATGTCCAGTCTGAGCCGGCTCGACGGCCCCGAGATCGTGACAGGCCGCTGGACGGCCGCACTCACGGCCTTCACCTGGGAGTCGATCCTGGAGCTGGCACGCAGGATCTGCGCCGAGCTCGGCAAGGATGCGGCGGGCCTGCCGCTCATCCCGGGGTCGCTCGCCGCGGGGTCGCAGACGCTCGTCGTGCAACCCATGTCACGCAACGACCTGTCCGGGTTGGGGCGCTGAGCCATGCCGATGACCCAGGACGGGATGGGCGCCTTCGGGTCGCTCGCCCAGGCACTGGGCATCACCGACGGGGCAGGGAGCAACAGTGCCTGGTTCGGCGACCCGATGGGCACGTCGACCAACACCCACGGGCTGGCGACGATGCTTGCCGACACCGGTCAGCGCGACGCGCTCATCGCGTTCGTCGACGAGGCGCTCGGGCCGCCGGACCTGCACCGCGAGGGTGAGCAGAAGTGGATCCCCCTCTTCGCCGAGGCCTCGCCGGCGATCACCGTGTATGCCGTCGTCGAGCCGGTCCAGGGCGCCGTGCGCGTGGGTGTGGCGGTCGAGCACACCGCCGGGTCAGGCGCGCCGACGGTCAAGACGACGATCCACGTCCCGATCTTCCACGTCCCGCGGAACGGGCAGGCCGATAGCCGTTCCACGGACGCGACGCTCCCGCGCTGGTTGCTCCTCGGCCGCCCCGGTGGCCGGATCACCATCGGCGTGGAGGCCGACTTCGCGACCGCCCCACCGGTCCCGGGTGAGGCCCACCTCGGCGGAGCGACCGTGCAACTCGCCATCCCGACCGCGGCGAGTGACACCGTCGGCTTCTCGCTCTCCCTCGTCGACCTCCAGCTCCCAGGGGCGAGCGCCCCCCAGAGCCGCACTCTGGACCTGGACTCCCTGACCACGCTCGGCCCCGACGTGCTCGAGTTCGTCATCGGCATGGTGCGCCAGCAGATCGACGCGCTCAACCCCGCCGACCCGCACGCCCGCCACGTCATGGGCCTGGCCGGCATGCTCGGCCTGCGCGGCCCCGATGTCGGCGTGCCGGCCCTGCCGATCGCCGAGCTCCCCACGCGTGGCCTGGCCGCCCTCGTCGGGTGGGTCGAGTCGATCCTGGAGGACGGCACCACCCTCGACGCGTGGCTGGCCGAGCTCGCCCGCCTCGTCGGCGGCACGCCCGATGCGACGACGAGCTCGGTGGGCTTCGCCGTCGGCCCGGCAACGCTGCGACTCGGTGTGCGGGTGACTCCCGGCACCGGTGGGCACCCGACACTCGTCCCCTGGCTCGCCGTCCGCTGGTCGCCGGCACCGGGGACCGCCGACCTGACGGCGAGCGTCGACCTGCTGCGCGTCGACATCGGCACGGGCGTGGTCACCGCCGTCCCGGGGCTGCGGGCCGAGGCGGTCTTCGGCTCGCAGGCCGACGGCGGCACGCCCCTGCTGACCGGAGCGACTGCCGTGGCTGGCCTCCGGGTCGGCATCGCACTGGATGCCGCGCGCCGTCCCGCCTTCACCCTGACCCTGCACGGCGTCGACCTCCCGGGCAACATCCACCACGTCCTGCTCGACCTCTCCTCGCCGCAGGCCGCGGTGGCTGCGATCGACTCCGTCGTCGCCACGGCCCTCGCCGCCGCCCTCGTGGGGCTGGGAGGTGCGCGGGATGCCGTCCAGCGGCTCCTCGGAATCGCTCCCCCGGCCAACGTCACCGCGATCACCGCGTCGGCCCTCATCGCCGACCCGATGGCCGCCGTCCGCACCTACTGGCTCGATGTGCTGCAGACCCCCGACGCCATGGCCGACGTGCTCGGCCACCTTGCCCAGCTGCTCACCGGCACCGTACAGGCGCCGAGCCAGACCGGAGCGGCGATCGACCCGTGGCAGCTCGACGTCGCCAGCGGCGTGGGTCTGCGCGCGTGGCGGGAGACCGACGCCACCCACGGCACCGACACCCTCGTCCTCGCTCTCGGCGCCGACGCCGCACGGCCCGTGCTCACCGACCTCGAGGTGGCGGTGCGCGCCGACGTCGTGCTCCTGCGTGCCGAGCTCACCGCCGGCCACGTGTCCCTCGCCAGTGGGGCGAGCGCGCAGGTCCTCCTTCGCCCCGTTGGTGCGGCCCCGAGGGCCCTCGACCTGGAGATCGCCACGATCGCCTTCACCGGCATCGGGGTCGCTGCGACATGGGCACCCGCGCGCGGGTTGGCCGCGCGCGTCATGGGCGACGGGCTCACCGTCACCTACACCGATCCGCGCACCCTCGCGCGGCGCGTGCACGGCATCCCGCTGCCCGAGGTGTCCGCCGGGGGGATGATGACGTTCACGCCCGACTGGGACCAGGTGGAGGGTCTGGTCACCGCGCTGCTCGGAAGGGCGCGCTCCGACGTCCTCGCCACGCTCCTGGACCTCCTCGGCTGGCGTGGCACCGGCGCGCACCTGCGCCTGGGGGCGCTCATCGCCGACCCCGGCACGGCGATCGAGGACTGGCTGCTCGGACTCGCCCTCGACTGCGCCAACCTGCGCGTCGCCCTCGGCCCGGTCGCGCAGCTGCTCAGCGGCGGGGCCCAGGCGACGCCACTCGGCGGCGGACGACCTGACGACCCCTACCGCTGTCCGATCGGCGGTGACCCCCGAGCGCCCGGTCTGGCGGTCTGGACCCTCCCCGGCTGCCCCGCCGTGTCGTCGGCCGGCCCCGGTGGTCCCGGGTATGCCGAGTTGCTACGGGGCTACACGGTGCCTGACGGGCGGGCGGTCGCCGCAACCCTTGTCGCGGCGCGCGCCAGTGCGCCGGACTTGGCCGACCTGCTCGTGGGCCGGCCCAGGCTGGCGGAAGGCATCGACTCCCTCATCACCCGTTGGCAGGACACCGACGGGGTCACCGGTGCAGTGGCGCCTGGCGGCGTGACCACGAGTGTCCTCACCGGTCTGTCGTATGCCGAGCTGGTCGCCAACGGACGAGTCGGCAGCTACGTCCTGGACGGCGTCGGGGTCGCCACCGACACGGTCGTCCACGTCGGCTGCGAGGCCGGCTGGCTCACGGATGTGCCGGGCGACCATGCGATCGACGCGACGGGCACGGCATCCACGGCAATGCCCGCCGCGGGCACCGGGCACTGGTTCGTGAAGCTGCCGGCCCCACCGGCCGTCGCCGACGAGCGCCCCGACCACGACACGATCTCCGCGCTCGCCGGGCGCCTGGCTGGTGTGCTGACCGGGCGGAGCGCCGATGTGGTGCTCCTGGCCTATGGCGCTGCCGGTGCGGCCGCGGTGCGCGCGGCGGTGGGGCAGCCGCGGGTCACGGCTGTCGTCACCGTGGGGACGCCGTGGTCGACCGTCGCGGTGACCTCGCTCACCACCGGTCTCGGCGGCGACGCCGTGCGCTTCCTGGACCGACTCGTTCCCGATCCGCTGGCGGGCTGGACCGACACGCTGCTCGCCCTCGGCTGCGACCCGCTGCGCCGCGGCCAGGCCTTGGTGCGGCGAGCCATGACGGTGCTGAGCCCCGCAGACCTGCCGAGCGCCGCGAGCGAGGTCCTGCCGACCACCGCCGAGGTGCACGCGGTCTTCGGTGCAGTGCCCGAGGCCGACGTGCGCTCGGCCATCGCGTCGGTCGCCGTCGCCGGCATCGCGGCCCGAGCGGATGTGGCGGCCCTCGCCAACGGCAGGCTCGGCCCGCCGACTGAGGTGCACGTCGGCGTCGACCTGCCGGTGATTGACCTCGACCTCGGAGGCCTCCTCGTGGGCGTCGGGGCGCGCGTCGACCTCGTCTCGGCCCGTCGGGCGAGCCCGCACCTCGAGCCGTTGCGCGAGGTCGTCCTCGACGTGCATCTCGGTATCACCGACGGGTGGCTCGTCGGCGGGCCGGGGGCCGCCCAGCAGGACCTCGCGGTGCGCTGGGTGCAGGCGAGGGTCACAATCCCCCTCGGGGAGGGCGGCGGCGACGGGGGCACCGAGATCGTGCTGCACGAGGCTCGAGCGTTCGCCGCCTACCGTGAGTCGTGGGTGGTGCGGCCCGACGGTGACGGTGTCACCGCCACGACCGCCCTGCCCGAGGTCAAGATCCTGCTGTCCGAGATCGGTGCCCGCATCCGTATCGCCTCCCCGCCGCTCGCCGACCTGCTGACCCACCTGGGGATCCTGCGCGACGACGGGGTCGACCCCGACGCCATCGACCACCTGCTCCACGACCCGGTCACCACGATCCGCCCGCTCGTGCTCGCGCGCGCAGCCCAGCTCGCCGACGACCTCCGGGCGCTGACCGGTGTGACCGTCCGCCCCAGCGACCTGGCGCCGACCGCGATCCGGATCGGCGCGAGCGGCCTGCACGTGGACGTGGACCTCGCTGCCGGAACCGTGACCGGCGACGCGACACTCGACGTCGAGGGACTGCCATCGTTGGAGATCACGCTGGCCGCCGGGCCCGCGGGGGTGACAGCGAGTGCGGCACTGGGCACCCTCGCCGAGGGAGTGGGTGGTCTGCGCCTGGTCGGATCTGCCGGCACGACGGGCGCGCACCTCGCCGTGGAGTCGCGGGCCCCCGGCGCAACCTCATCGACGACCATCGCGCTCCATCCGGTGGTCGACACCGATGCGCTGATCCGTCACGCGATGGTGGCGGTGCCGGCCGTCCTCGCCCAGCAGCTCGCGAGCTGGTGCCGCACGGAGGCGAGTGAGGTCGGCCGCGGCACGATCGACGCCGGCTTGTCCGCCCTCGGTCTCCTCGGCCCTCTCGCACCCTCCGGCGCGCGTGACGTCGTGCTGCCGATCGGGCTGTTCACCGACCCCGGGGCGTGGCTGCGAACCCGCTCGGACCCCCTGGCCGCGGCCGTCGCGGTGCTCGAGGCGCTGGCGCCCGTCGTCGCGCCCGGCCGGCCCCTTGGGGCCACCGGCTGGCCGCTCGGCAACGGCTTGACGATCGCGTATGCCGTGACGGCAGGTCGGCTGGACCTCTCCGCCGAGCTCGCGCTGACCCCAGATGTCGGAGGCAAGCCGGTGACCATCGCGGTCACCGCGGGCCTGTCGGTCACCGCGGCCGGTGTGGTCGCGCCCCTGCTCGACGCCGACGTCCTCATCGACGGTCGGGGGCTGCGCCTCCGCGTCGCCCCCGCCCTGACCCTCGACCTCGTGCGGAGCGCGCCGGGAACCCCGATCCGCCTCCACCCCGCGGGCGAAGGTCTGGCGGACGCCATCGGGGTGGCCGCCGAGTCCGCGGTGCGGGTGGCGCTCAACGAGGTCATCGGCCACCGCGACGACGGATCGGCCACGCCCCTGCGCGCCGTCGCGAGGGCGCTGCACGAGCTGGGTTCCGGCCTGGACCTGCTCGAGGCAGACCGGTTCACCGACGGGAGGATCGCGGCCTTCGTCACTCAGAGCCCAGCTGCATACCTCGAAGCGCACCTGGCCGGCATCGTCACCGCCGGCTCTCAGGCACTGGCCGATGCCCTCGACCCCACCCATGCCGTGGTGCAGGTCGCACCGATCGCGGGGGGCGTGCGGCGGATCACCTTCGGCACGCTCACCCAGATCCACCTCGACCTCGATGCCACGACGCCGTCGCTGAGCCTCGGCGGCGACGTGGCGCTGCACGACCGTGACGACACCCTCATCGGCCACATCGCGCTCGAGGGCCTCACCCTTTCGCCGCATGGTGTGCAGGTCGCCCTGCGCGCGGGGCCGTTCGCGATCCCGGCCGGCCCGGTGGTGCTGCGGCCGGTCGCCGTCATCCGAGCAGGCCTGACCGGCACCGACTTCACCCCGGTGGTCGGCATAGGGGTCGGGCTCGACGCTGCCGGAGCGCAGTCCGTCGAGGTGCGCTTCGGGGCATCTGGCGTGGCGGTGGCCGCGGTGACCCGGGTCTCCGGCGCCGAGACCGGCGTCGACCTGACCGCGGCAGCCGTGGCGCCGCGTGTGCTGGGCATCGCCCTCGACCTGGCCGCCAGCGTGCTCACCCAGGAGCTCGACACCGTGGTCACCGACCGGGCCACCGGCATGCTCCAGGGCGTCGTCTTCACCGGCGGTGGGCGCCAGATCGACACCACCCTGTTCGGCGACTTCGAGAACCCGGAGCGGCTGCTCCACCGCCTTGAGTTGCTCCTGTGGAACTGCGCCACCGACCCCGGGCACGGGGCCGATCCCGTGCGCCCGCTCGGCGTGACCATCGACGGGGCCGTGAAGATCTCGCTCGCGAGCGAAGACCTCGCCGGTGGGCAGAAGCAGATCGGGCTCAATATCACGCCGGTGGGCGACTTCGCCTTCCCGACCTCGGGAGTCAACGTCGTCCTGCGGGCCGACGCGTCCTGGATCGACGACGACGTGCTGCCCGGCCTGTCGATCTTCGTCGTCAAGGGCACGGGCGTGGACGACCTCCAGATCTCGCCGGCCTTCACGGTGGCTGGTGTCGGGGTCCGGATCACCAAGCCCGCAGGCCCGCTCCTCGAGCTGGGCTCGATCGCCCTGGACGGCATCGGCCTGTCGATCTATGCCGCGGTCAACAGCGACGGCGTCGGCGGCGGCTCCCAGATCGAGCTCGTCGGGCTCGCGGTCGCGCCCGGTGGTGGCGGCGACAACGGTGTCGCGAACACCATCATGAACGACGTCGGGTCGGCGAGCCAGAACAACCGCCCCAGCTTCAGCCCGGCCCTCTCGGTGCAGCGGCAGCCCGGGCCCGGGCAGCAGGTCAAGGTCGGGTTGCGTGCCGGGGAGCCGCCGGGGCCGTGGTGGCTCGTCATCCAGCGACAGCTCGGGCCGCTCTACGTCGACCGGATCGGGCTGGGCGTGATCGAGTCCGGTGGGCGCGTCACCGAGATCTCGCTGCTGTTCTCCGGCCAGCTGTCGGTCTTCGGGCTGACCGCTGCGGTGGACCGGCTCTCGATCACCTGGCACGGCGGCGACGTGCTCTCGATCTCGAGCTGGTCAGTCGACCTCATGGGCCTCGCCGTCTCCGCTGACTTCTCCGGCCTGGCCATCGCCGGAGGCCTGCTCAAGACCGTCGACGGCGACACCACCTCCTACGTCGGCATGCTCATGGGGCGCTTCGCGGCATACGGCCTGTCGGTATTCGGCGGCTACTCCGACGACGGCCACGGTCACGCGAGCTTCTTCATCTTCGGCGCGATCAACGGACCGATCGGCGGCCCGCCGGCCTTCTTCGTCACCGGCCTCGGCGGTGGCCTGGGCATCAACCGCGGGCTGGTCATCCCGCAGGACATCTCCCGGTTCGGCGAGTTCCCCTTCATCCAGGCACTCGACCCGGCCGCCTCACCGCCGGCCAACCCGATGGACCAGCTGCACCGCCTTTCGCAGTACTTCCCGCACCAGATGGGCAACTTCTGGTTCGCGGCCGGTGTGTCCTTCACCTGCTTCAGCCTCATCGACGGTGTCGCCGTCGTCGCCGTGTCCTTCGGCAACGGGCTGACCATCGACCTTCTCGGACTCGCCCGGATGGCCCTTCCGCGGCCGCAGGCGGCCATCGTCTCCATCGAGCTGGCGCTGGTGGTGCACTTCTCGACGAGCGAGGGCGTCTTCCTGATGAAGGCCCAGCTCACCGACAACTCCTGGCTGCTCTACCCAGATGTGCGGCTCACCGGCGGCTTCGCCTTCGCCCTGTGGTGGAAGGGACCCCTGGCCGGGCAGTTCGTCGTGACGATGGGCGGCTACCACCCCAGCTTCCACCGCGACGGCTATCCCGTGGTGCCGCGCCTCGGGATCGTCTGGCAGATCAGCAACGCGCTCGTCGTCAAGGGTGAGTCCTACTTCGCGCTGACCTCCGAGGCGCTGATGGCCGGTATCAAGGTCATCGTCTCCCTAGACCTCGGATGGGTCTGGGCGAGAGTGGAGTTCGGGGCAGACGGCATCGTCTACTTCGATCCGTTCTGGTTCGAGGTCAGCGCCTACGCCCGCATCTCTGCCGGCATCCACATCGACCTCGGCTGGTTCGGGTCGATCAGCTTCAGCATCACCCTCGGGGCGAGCATCACGGTGTGGGGCCCTGACTTCGCCGGGCGCGTCGAGTTCGAGATAGGGCCGTGCACAGTGCCCATCGAGTTCGGCGGCTCCAAGAAACTGCCGCCCCCCATTCCGTGGGCTGCCTTCGTGGCGAAGTACCTTGAGGCGTCGGGCAACGCCGCCCGCACCCTGTCGGCCATCACCGGCAAGGGCACGCTACCGACGGCGGCGGGGAGCCAGCCGGGTGCACCGTCATCCGACGGCACGCCGGCCCTTCCGTTCAGGGTGTTCGCCGAGTTCGAGATCACCATCACGACGAGTGCACCCGCGACGGCCTTCGCCTTCGGTGCCACCACGCTCCAGGTGCCGATCGTGCGGGCCGGTCAGTCCACCCGGCTCGGCCTCTCACCGATGCAGGCCCACGACCTGACCTCCACGGTCACCGTCCAGCTCTTCGCCCTCGACCCGGTGACCGGCGTCGCCACCGCCGACGCGCGGCTCGCGAAGCTCGTTTCCGGATTCAACTCCACCGTCACCGGACCGAGATGGGGCACCGACGCCTACCCGGTCGGGGTATGGGGGCCACCCGGGGCAGACGTGCCGATCAAGCCGCTCCCGCAGGGTGACGTCGTGCAGGCCGGCAAGCTCGTCGTCCTCGTTGCGGGCATCGAAGGAGCCGCTGTCGGTCCGCAGATCGACTACCGCCAGGTCAAGGCCAGGCCCGAGGACCGGCGGCCCTTGCCGCTCACCGCCAAGGGCACCGACCGGAAGCGGTTCCTCAACGTCGCCAAGGCCTTGGATGACGAGCCGGTCAAGGCGGTCGCCTCCGCCGCCGACGCCCTGGCCCTCGCCGCAGCACGTCTGTTTGCCGCGCGCGACGGACTGGCGCGGGGCGGGCACAGCGCGGTGGCTCGTGCGGCCTACCGGCTGGACCACAGCGCACCCCCGATGTTCGGCACCCTCACCGACGGGCTGGCCCCAGCGAACGCCGACAACGGGCTCCGCACGACGCTCGAACCCCCGACCGCCCCACCGTTGCGCGACCCGCGGAGCCCGTTCGTCGCCGGGCACCTCACCTCCGGCGTCGGCGCCGTCATCCGCGCCGCGGCGACGACCGTGGCCGACGGGCGCCTCAAACGGCGTCCCGCTCCGACGATCGAGTCGGTCCAGGGGCGGATGGCCCTGCACCTGCCCGTCTCGCTAACGCTCGGCGCACCGCCCTCGGTCGCTTCCGCTGGCACCGTGCTCGCGTCCGGGTCGGTGCCCCGCACGGATGCCGTCGGGTCGATGCGGTCGTATGCCGCGGGCCCCCTCGGCACGCCAGGTCTGCAGTCCCTCGTCGGAGGGCTCGACGCGCGCGGTGGGCGCGGTGGCACCGGGCCCCGGGCAGCGGCCCGAGGGCGCCGGTCGACGGCGTCACCGCGCGCCGACACCACGTCGACGCTGCTACGCAGCGGTGACGTGGTGGCGCTGCAGTGCCCCGACGCCGCCTTCGACGTCGACGAGACCAGACGTCCGCGGCTCACGATCACGGGCAAGGCGCGCGTCACGGTCCTGCAGGGACGCAGCGTGCTGTTCGACGACGACGTCCTCGATGCGAACCTCGACATTCCCGCCGGCGCCACGCACATCGGCGTGCACGCAGACGGCGATGCCGATGCGTCGGACGGGCTGTCCGGCTGGCACGAGGGCACCCGGGTGGCGCGCCTGGGCAGCCAGACCGCGCTCGCGGCCGGCTGCGTGGTGACCTCCGCCGCGACCGGCGGAACGGGCCTGCTGCAGTGGGACAGCGCCGGGTCCGTGGCCCACGAGGCACCCGAGGTGACCACCCGGTTCAGCCGCCCGGTGCGCACGGTCGCCGTCGCGCTCACCGGCACGACCCCCTCGACCCTCGACCCGACCGAGCTGCGTCTCGTCGGTGGGCGCGTGGCGACGGACGGGCATGGGGTCGTGCGGTCGCCGCAGGTGGTCTCGCTCGGCTCGACCAGCGTGCTGGTCTATGACGTCGTGCCCGACCGGGACGCCACGTCGATGTCAGTCGTCGTCACGGCGGGCTCGTGCTGGGTCGTCTCCGGAGTCGTCGGCTCCGACCAGTCGCCGGAGGAGCTCGCGACAGTCCTGGCGTCCCGTGGGATGTCGGCCGCCACGGCCAAGGTGCTCGCCGTGGCCGGCCCGGGGTGCCAGGTCCAGTGGGCCGCCCCCGGCCCGGGGCCGGCCGGCCGGCCGAGACGGTCGCGAGCCACCACGTCCGTCCGCCCGAAGAGAAAGGCCACGCGATGACCATGGCACCGGGCCACTTCCAGCTCTACACGAAGTTCTCACCGGCTCTCACCGCGGGCAACTACAAGTTCACCACCAACCAGAGCCTCTCGGCCATCGGCAAGGACGGAGCCCTCGGCGCGAGCGACCTGCCGGTCGACCGCCTCGACACCCACGTCACCGTCACCGCACCGCGCTACCTCCTGCCACCAGACCAGGCCCTGTCGACCTACCCACCCGCCGGCACCGAGGGCGCCTACGGCTCGCGGCTGCCGCAGGTCGTCCTCAAGCGCCGCACGCTGCCCTGGGAACGGTCGGTCGCGGGGGCTCCGGCGGGCACTCCGTGGCTGGCCCTCGTGGTCTACGCCGAGGGTGAGGCCGAGGTGCTCACCAACGTCGACGTCGCCCAGTGCGTCACCACCGGCATCACGCTTCCCGGGGCACCGGACGTCGCCAAGGGCTCGTGCCTCTCGATCCGAAAGTCGATGGTGGACACGATCATGCCGACCCAGAAGGACGTGCCGCTGCTGGTGCACGGCCGGGTGGTCGACCTCGACGACACCGAGCTGATGATGAACGATGACGACGGCTTCCTCGCAGTCGTCATCGCCAACCGGCTGCCACTGGCCGTGACGGACCCTGACGGCAAGGAGGTGCCCGTCAAGTACAACGCCTGCCTGGTCAACCTGGAGGGCCAGTTCGACCAGCTGCTGCCGCAGGCGCCGCCACACCGTCGATTCAGCGACCACCTCGTGCTGGAGACCGGCAGCTTCCAGTACAGCCAGGCCGCCTACGACCAGAAGCTCATGGGGTTGTCGACGACAGCGACCAAGGTCGGGCTCTTCGCACACGACGAGGCCATCGATGCCCCGCACGCTGATTCCGCGCCGCTGGCCGCCCAGAGCGCCACCCGCTACACCGCGTCGGTCAGCCCCGAGACGACCACCGCGGCCTACGCGGGGTCCACGTCCTGGGTGAGCGGCAAGGCGTCCGTGGCGCTCCCGACCGAGAGGGTCGTCTCGGGCATCTTCGAAGGCATCATCGCCCTGCTCGACCCGGTGCTGCGCTTCCCGGTGCTGCTGCGCTGGAGCTTCACCTCGGTCGGCGACTCAACGTTCGAGCAGCTGATGAAGAACGTCGACTCAGGGCTGCTCGGCACGCGCGGAGGCACCCCCGCGGAACCGGTCGGTCGAGCCGCCCTCGAGGTGACGGAGACTGGTCACGTCGGCCTAAACCAGCGCACCCGACGTGGTGACCTGGTCCGGGCCTGGTATCGCGGTCCCCTGCTCCCGCACCCGGCAGACCTCGCAGGCGCGCGACTTCCCCTCGCCCAGACCGGTGACCAGCTGCGAGCCGTCATCCCCGACGGTCGTGAGGACCTGTCTCTGGCAGCCGCGTTCGAGATCGGTCGACTCCTTGCGCTGAGTCAGCCCTCGATGCTCGCCGCGCTGCTGGAGTGGCGCCAGCGGGACTTCCAGGTCGCACGCGGCCATGCGATCTGGGACGGAATCATCGCCGACATGGGCCTCACCGGTGTCGTGATGAGGGCCACGCCGAGCCTGGGGGTCATGCTCTCCCGCGCCTTCGCCGGAGCTGCGGCGTCCTCGCCGGGTGCTGTCATCGGGGCGCCGCGCGAGCTGGTCACCCCGGGCGCGTCGATGGAGCTCAAGGGCGAGGGGCTGGCCACCGTGCTCCTGGGCTTCGGCCTTGACGTCGCGGCCGACGTCGACCTTCCCGTGCTCCTGCACACCCTGCGGGAGGCCGAGGTGCCCCGGATGCCGCTCGCCGACCTCACGCGCCCGGCCGCCAACGCGGCGCTGGCCTTCGCCTTGCGCACCGCTGCGGACCGAACCGTCAGCCGGTTCGTCGCCGGTGCCCTGTCCACCGAGATCATGACGCGAGCCGGCATCCCCGAGGGTCTCTCCGGCACGCCGGGCCTGCCCGGCGGCATCATCGGCGGGGTGCCGGTTCGCCCGCACGGCGCGCCGCTGAACGAGGGTGAGGACCCGCTCGACCGGGCCCTTCGCGGCCGGAGGGAGGAGTCGTGAGGCTCGACGTGCCGGCGATGGTGCTGGACCTGCCGCTGCGGCTGAGCGAGGCGGTCGCCGTCCCCGTGACAGTGGAGGACGACGACGCGGACTCCTCCATCCCGGCAGCCCTGCGCGCCTGGCTCGTGCGACTCCGGCTCCTGGAAGGCGTGCCCTTCGCCAACCTCGTCGCCGACAGCGAACTGCTCCCGCCGGAGTCGATCCGCTGGTTCTACCTCGACCGCCGCTGGACCGACGCCCTGGTCATGGGGGCGCTGTCGGTCGGGACCGTCAACAGCGACGACCGCACCCAGCTCACGGCCGCCTATGACGCCATCCGCACCGAGCTCGACCAGGAGGAGCGCAACGCGCGGCGGCACCCGGGGCAGCCGCGGTTCGGGGGGGCTGTCGACGCGGTCAGCGGCTTCCTGCTGCGCTCCCAGGCCGTCTCGGGGTGGCCCGGCCTGCACGTGCGAGCGATGACGCTCGACCCGGTCGAGCAGGCCGACGACCGGTTCGTGCCCGAGGACGACCCCCACCGGATGCGACTGCTGCGACTGGAGCGGCTGGCTCCGGCGGTTCTGTTCTGCCTCTTCGACGGCATCCCCTCGGTCGTCCACGTCGAGGAGCCGCGCCAAGGCGTGCAGTTCGGCTTCGACCCCGTCGCGGTCGAGGGGTCGTTCAGCTACATCCCGCGCGACGTGGAGACCTTCGCGGACCTCGAGACCGGCGCCGGCCCCGTGCGCCTCGACGTGCCGTTCCGGGCCACTGACGGCGCCACGGGGGTCATCGACATCCAGCAGGTTCAGAAGGACCTCGTCGGGCTTCCAGCGACCCATGTCGGGGGCAGCCTCGACGCTGCGGAGTATGCCCTTCAGCTGCTCCGATTCCCCTACCGGCAGGTCTTCGGGGACCCGCGCGGCGTGAGCATCAGCACCGTGTTCAGGGCCTCCATCGGCTATGCCAAACAGGTCAACGAGACCTTCAGGCTCGGAGGCCTCTGATGGCCGACTTCGACCTGACTCCCGAGCGGCTCGCCAAGAGCGTCTACACCGATCGCTTCGCCGCGCTCGCCCGCGCCGACGTCGACCTGGCCACCTGGAAGACGTGGGATCAGCACCTGGTCCGCGACGAGCGGATCCTCGTTCCGGTCGACGTCCAGGCCTACGTCGTGCCCGTCGGCGGTCAGGAGCCCTGCGTCGATGTCGCCGGTGTCGACGGGGACCCGGCACCGTTCGAAGCCGGCGCGGCGCGCCCGGTCGGGGTGCACCTGCACTGGGCCCTGCCGGACGCCTTGCTGCGCGGCGAGAACGACCCGGTCTCCAAAAAGGTCAGGATGCCGCGGTTGCCGGACCGGTGGGTCGTGGTGCGCACGCTGCTCCCTGAAGGGGCGCGGGCGGCATACGCCTCCGGCTGGGTCCTGGACGCGGTCAGCTGCGGCGTCACACCGCTGTCCACGTATGCCGGGACCGTGCCGCCCGGCGCGGCACCACTCGACGGTGGGGTGCGGCTCGAGGTGCTCGACGGAGGGGCCCGCGGAAGCCTGATGTGGACGGCCACCTACGAGGGCGCGCTGAACCGGTTCGCGCTCCACGACCCGCTGCTCGACCTGCCCGGTGCGGAGGTGGCCCCGCACGGCTTCCACCGGGGCAGGGCCAGCTACACCGTCGCAGGCTGGTGGACCGACTCGGCGACCGACCCGCTCGCCGGGAGCCGAGGGGAGACCAGCGTGCGTGCGCGCCTCGGCGAGCTGCGGTGGTGGGTCAGCCCCGACGGCGAGGATGCCGTGGAGTACCCCGAGGACCCGCGGACCGCCAAGCTGGAACGGTATGCCGGACTGAAGTCGCCACGGACCCATCCACCGGTGACGGTGCAGACCCAGTACGCGAAAGCGACGACGACCTACAGCGCGATCGCTCCCGAGGCCGCGATACCGGTCGCTGACGTGGCCGGGGTGACCGTCGGGATCGGCGCCACGAGGTATCACACGATGCTCCACGGCTCGGTCATCGGTGTGCCTGTCGACGGCACGGCCGGGGGTGCCGACGACCGGCCGGACACCTCGACCCTGGCGGCGAGCCTGGGCACCGACCTCGACGACATCGTGTCGGCCTTCGCGGCCCCCGCTCTGGGCATCGACTCCGCGAAGCGACTGACCGCGGAGCGACTCTGCGCGGCCTTCACGGGCGACCTTCTCGGTCGCATCGGCACCCCCGACGGGCTCAACGACCTCGCTGACCAGGAGCACGCCAACGGCTTCTGGGCGCTGCCCGGGCGCCCTGTCGCGGGGGCGAAGGCGGACCGGTTGAGGACCGAGGACTCCACGTCGCTCGGCCCGCTGGCTGTAGGGCGCAAGGGCCGGGCCGCCCACCAGCAGACCAAGGGGTCCGGGGTGCCCAAGGGCACCAAGGTGGGCTGGCGGGGCGTGGCCCCGATGACGAGCGGCAAGCACGCCATGGCGCGCGGGCAGGGTGCGGGCGAGCGCGACGACCCGGGCACAGGGACCGGCAATGGGGCCGGCAGCACGGCGCCCCCCGCCGGTCGCGAGGTCGTGCGCGCCGCCCCGCGAGTCTTCCGCCCGGCTCCGCTCATGGTGGGTCTGCGCGGGGTCCATCCCTCGGCGCGCCACCACGGGGACGGGTTGTTCGACGACCAGGGGCTGCTGCGCTGCCGCTTCCCCGGCGAGGTCTCGCCCTCGATCGACGGCAGCGTCGACGGACGATCGGTCCTGCCCACCCTGGGGAGCGGCGCGGTGCCCAGCGAGGTAACCCGGGTGGTCCGCGAGGCGATCATCTTCGACGGCTACTCCGTCGGCTGGCTCGCGGCAGCCTCCGGTCGCACGGGCGCGGACGCGGAGGCCCTGCAGGCGCGTCTGACCGCTGAGATGCTCCGGCTCTACGGCACGACGGCGACCTATGACGGCTCGGGCACCGGACTGGTCGCCGCAGCCGCCCGGGCCCGGATGCCGCGGGCCGCTGCCCGCGACTCCTGGGCAGGCCACTCCCAGCTCGAGGAGGTCACGACCCTGCAGGTCGCTGCCGAGCTGTCCCGTTTCTCCCTCGTGGCGTGGAGCACGCCGAGCCCGATCGCCATCACGACATGGCGCCAACCCTGGGTGCCACTCTGGCTCGAGTGGCGCGTCGAGCTCACCGGCACCGAGGACCTGGCCGGCTGGTCGCTGGTGGACGGCGACCTGCGCCGCACCGACCCCGTCGTGGGCGCCACCCGGACGCTGACCGGCCGCAGCCCGCTGACGACCGGGGTGGGCGAGTCGCTCACGACGGCCATGGCCCAGTGGCTGAAGCAGGAGCAGGAGCGTGACCTGGCCTCGCCGAGCCAGTCCCTGATCCCGGATGCCGACGAGGGCGTGCTGGCCGACGTGGCCAACCTGATCCGACCCCTTGACCTGTGCTCAGCCTCCTTGGACGGCATCCGGGAGCAGCTACTCGGGATCGCCTACGAGGGGTACGTCCACCGGGTCAGGGGCGGCGACGGGGTCAACCGGCCGCGCGCGACAGGCCTGCCCGTGCCGCTCTTCGGTGGCGCGCTGAAGGTGCTGGACCTGCGGCTGGTCGACGCGTTCGGCCGGATGGTCGAGGTCCCGCTGACGGTGATCGCCCGCACGAGCACCCAGGAGCTGCCGGATGAACCCGCCGGTGTCCTGCTGCCCCCACGCATCCAGAACAGCGCCCGGTGGCTGCTCCGTCTCGTCGACCCGGCATACGGACTCGACCAGGACCCGGCCACCGCCCCCGAGGCCTACGTCGACCAGCTGCGGGCCGCGCTCGCCGTCACCCCGGTCTCCGGCTTCCTCCTCCCCGATCACATCGACGAGGCTCTGGAGGTTTTCGACCGTGACGGCCACCCACTCGGGCAGCTCGAGCACGACTCCTTCAGTGTCGACGACGGCCCCGGGTCGGTGCGCTGGGAACCGGCGCCCGGGCGACCGATCCCTCCGGATGCCGGGCCGCTGACCGACATCCCGCCCCACGCGCAGCACGCCGCCATGTTCGCTGCCGGGCTCGTCCAGGCCGACATCGAGGCCCGGCAGGCTCAGGTGCCACCGTCGTGCAGCGCACTGTCGGCGCTGCTGCGGGCGATCGACTCGACACTGTGGACGGTCGACACGTTCGCAGCCATCGGGACCCCGACGATCGCCGGGCTGGTCGGGAGGCCGGTGGCCGTCGTCCGGGCGACCCTGCGGCTGGACGCGCCGGACGACGTCGACGAGGTACAGGTCGACGAGGTCGGTGGGCCGGCGGCGCGCACCGCTTCATACGCGGCCCTCGCGGCGCACGAGTTCCCCTTCCGCATCGGCGATCTGGGTCGCAGCGACGACAGCGTCCTCGGATTCTTCGTCGACGACGACTACACCCGCTTCCACGTCGTCGACAAGGTGGTGGCGGATGCCGCCCTGGCCTCCGGGCCTCGGACCGGCTTCCTCGGCCGGCTAGGAGACACCCCGGTGCCGGACCCGATCGAGCACGGCTACCTGGTCCTGGAGGACACGCTCACGATCCGCGTCGGCCAGACCAAGCGCCTGACGATCCTCATGCTCCCGGCGGGCAAGGTGCACGTGACCTCGGGAATCCTGCCCCGCAAGGCACTGGAACTGGCAGACACCTGGGTCGGGCCCGGGCTGGCCGCGATGGTGCCCTCGATGCGGGTGGGGCCGCTGCTCGTGGACCCGGCGGAGATCCGATTGCCCAATGTGGCCTCCCTGGGCAGCAAGCAGCAGTTCACCCGGCGCACCGGCCCGATCAGCTGGAGGGACGACCCGATCCTCGCCTCGACCACCAGCGCGTACCTGCCCAAGATGCCGCACGAGGTGCAGGAGGGCTGGATCCGGGTGGCACCCGACCAGGAGGGTGGCCCATGACGACCAGGCGGAGGGCCCCGCGGGTGTCCGCGGCACAACGCGAGGCGATGGCGGCCGGGGTGCGCCGCGAGGCCGCGCGAGCGGCCAAGCGCGGCGTCGCCGCCGACCGCGCGGCGCGGGACGTGCAGTTGCGTCATGGCGTCGACCGGCTGGCGCTCGAGGACGCCATGCGCCATGTCCTCGCCGCGCGCGAGGGCGTGGCGCCCGACGGCCCTCACGCAGCTGCGCTGGGTAGCGCCCCTCTCCCCGACGCGGCGGATGCCGCACGCGCCTTTCCCGCCGCTCTGGACCTGGCGGGGCGCTGGGTGCCCATCGGGCCCTCGGTCGTGCGCCGCGGCCAGGCCGTCGACCGACCCCGGGTCGCGGGCCGCATCCGCGACATCGCGGTGGACCCGACCGGGCTGCGGGCCTATGCCGCAACCGCGCAGGGCGGGGTCTGGTACACCGACGACGGCGCGGCGACGTGGTCCCCGGTCGGCGGCTGGTCCGAGCGCCGCCGCATCCGTGGAGGCGCGGTCAACGCTCAGGCGTGCGGATGCCTCCTCGTCGACTTCAACGCGATCCCACGGCTCGACGTCGTGCTGGTCGGCACCGGCGAGCCGAACTTCCTGCCCGTGGGGACGTCCGCTGCCACGGGGGAGAGCACGATCGACGGGGTCGGGGTGCTCTCGGCGATCGGACCGACGTTCCCGGCCGGTCAGGCCGAGCCCTGGGAGGTCGACACCGGCATCGCCGACATGGAGGGCCTGGGTATCTTCACGCTCCTTCGAAGCCCCGCGGGCGCCCCCGGTCAGGCCACTGGCGGTGCCAGGCAGGACGTCGTCGTCGCCTGCACCACCAACGGCGCGTTCATCGGCCGGCGGCAGTCGCTGCCGGCCAACGGCGCGAACCCGGTGCGTGACGGGTATGCCTGGCAGCGCTTGGCAGCCGTGAGCACGGCGTTTCCCGGTGCGGCGGTCTCCGACGGTGTATGGCTGCCCGGTGGGCGACTCATCCTCGCGGTCTCGGGCCAGGGGCTGGCCTTCAGCGACGACCTCGGCGCCGCCGTGGCTCCGCTCCCGCTCACCAACCCCGTCGCGATCACCGGGCACGTCAGCCTTGCAGCGACGGGCAACACGGTCTACGCCATCGGCGAGACCGGCGGCAACCCCGCCCTGTGGCGGGTGGCCGACGCGACCCTGGCCGCCCCGACCGCAGACGACGTCGGCACCCCCGGAGCAGCCAGCGGCGTGCCGAGAACCTTGTGGGGGACCCAGCGCGACTACGACCAGTGCCTCGCCGTCGACACCGTTGGGGCGGTCCACCGCGTCTACTTCGGTGGGAGCTCGTTCTCCTACGGGCCGGCCGACGGCGACTGGGGTGCCAGCCTCTACTGCTTCGACGTCGCGGCATCGGGGGTGCCCAACCCACCCTTCGTCCTCCAGGCCACGTTGGGTGTCTCCTCGGCAGCCGCCCTGCCCGGTGGTGACGGAGCGACCGTTGCCGGAGCCATCGGCAACAACGTCCACGGCGACGTCCACCGGCTCGTCCTCACCGGCGGCGCACCGCCCCGGCGTCAGGTCTGGGCAGCGACCGACGGCGGCATCTTCGTTTCGGACCGATCCGGAAGGGTCGGCACGTTCGCGGCCTGCAACACCGGGCTCGCCTCGCTCCAACCGGTTTTCGTACGCAGCCATCCGGTCAACGGGCACCTCGTCGCCACCGGCTGCCAGGACAACGGCACCCAGGTCCGCATCGGCGACTCGGTCTGGGACGAGCCGTTCACCGGAGACGGCGGGGGGGTTGCCTTCCACCCGACAGCGCCGCACCTGATGGTCCGCCAGTTCAACAACTCCCGGTGGTACTGCACCTCCAGCGCGGCCTTCGTCGACCCGATGACGCGCAACCCCGGCGAGCCGAGCCGCCTGGTGGGGCCGGGGATCGAAGGGAACAACGCCGCCTTCTACTCCGGCGCGGCGACGGTGCGCGTGCCGCCGGTGATTCCCAACCCTGCCACCGGTCGCCTCGCGGTCGGCACCTACCGGGTCTGGCTCACCGACGACCTTGGCACCGGCGCCGGCCCCAACACCTGGCGCACGATTCCCTACCCCAACGGAGTGGCCGTCGACGGGCGCCCCGGTGTGGGCGGTGCCGCCACCAACCCCCAGCTCGCGATCGGGCTCACGGCACCGTTCCTCGGCACGATCATCACGCTGACCTGGGCATCGCCGACCCAGCTGCTGGTCGTCTACACGGGCGGCATCGTCCGTTACACCGAGAACCCGGCGGGCACCTGGGCCTCGAGGACCTGGTCGATCACCAACCTGGCCGTCGCGATCCCGCGGACGACGACGTTGACCGACATGGCCGCGGTGCCCGACACCCGGCACTTCTACGTCGCGACAACGGGCGTGAACGGCGGTCCCGACGAGACGCTGTGGTTCTTCAACGACGCCGACGGCCGCTTCCACCGCACCCTTCTGCGCCGCCAGCTGGACGGCGGGGGAGCCCTGAACAGCGGCCCGCGTGACCCGGTCTTCTCCGTCGTCGTCGACCCCGGTGACGCCACCGGAAGCACGGTGTATGCCGGGACCGTCACCGGCGTCTGGCGGGGCACTCGCACCGACAACGCGACCGGTGCCCACACGTGGGATCCCTACGTCAACGGGCTGCCCGAGGCGACCGTGCAGGACCTCGACATCTGGCGTGACCCCGTCGGCGCGTCGACGGCACCTCGCCTGCTCCGAGCGGCCGTCCAGTCCCGGGGAGTCTGGGAGGTCGATCTGGCCCGAGATGCTCTGCGGCAGACGTGGATTCGTTCGCACCGCTTCGACGACCGGCGCAACCCACTGACCATCCACACCGACCCGAGTGCTCCTCTCCCCGCGCTCCCGGTCTCGCTCGCCGCGAGTCCCGACATCGCCGTCCGACCGAGGTGGCCTGTCGCGGTAACCCCGGCCTTCCTGCCGGTCCCGGCCATCACGGCACTCAACGCACCGGCATACGACGTGTGGACGTTCCAGACCGCCTTCCGGTGGCTGCACCCCAGCGTCGTCGCCAACGGCCAGTTCTCCGATGCGTTGGGGCGGCTCGTGGCGTTGCACCGGACCCGGATGGTGCCTGCCAAGTCCGCGGTCCCGCAGATCGACGCGGCGGTCTGGGCCGATGTGGTGGGGGGTGTGCGCGTCAAGGTGGACGGCACGGTCACCACCGACACCGCGGATCCGCGGGCGGTCTATCGCGCACCGTGGCAGACGCCGCGCGCCCCCGACGTGACTGCGACCGAGGCCGATTTGCTGGACCTCGCGCCCCGCAACGTGGTGAACGACATGTGGACCGTCTTCCGCGAGCCGTCGACCGTCGATGTCCTCGTCCACCACCGCGACGCGGTCGGGCTCGGAGCCAACCAGGGCTTCGTGGTCCTGCTGTGGCGGGCGGGGGCAACGCCCTCGGACCTCCTCGCCCTGTCGGTGACCACGCTCCTGCCGTTCCTCACGGCGGCGGCAGCCGGCACGGCGCAGCCGGTGCCGGCCGGCTGGAACCTCGCGACGGGTGGCGGCGGGCTCACCTGGCGCACCGTTGCGACGGCGGTCGACGCCAGGATGCCGCGCGCGGTGTCCGTCGACGTCGACCTCACCGCCGTGCCGAACCAGCAGCAGGTGCTGTTCCTCGCCTTCGTCGGGTCGATCGGTGCCGGCGAGGTGTTCGTGCAACCGACGATTTCAGCCGGCGCGCTCCGCCCCCCGACCACCGTCGCCGAACTCGTGCGCTACTGCCCGTATGCCGCGGCACGCATCGTGCACATGGAGAACCGCCCCAGCTGAGCAGGGTCAGGAGCGGAAGACGACGACTCCAGGCTCGATGTTGCGGCGGTCCTGACCGCCTTGCAGCGTGTAGCCGCTGGCGATCCACGAGGTCGGTCGCGTGGGGTGTGCTCGGCAGTCGAGGTAGTCGCCCCACTTGCCGTCCTGCGGGGCGTGCGTCGAGGTCGAGGCCGTCTTGGTGGCCCACGTGTTGGCCTCCTGGTCCAGCACGCCGACCGCGTGCGCCGGCTGGGTGGGGCCGCCGAAGAAGGCGCTGAGGCCGATGCCCCCGTGCTTGTTGGGCGCGGCCGCGGGGTAGGCCCACGCGCCGTTCTGGCTCCAGAGGTCGGGCTCGGCCTCGACGGCTAGGGACTGCTCGTCGAGGGTCACGGCGCGGACGTAGGGCTGTGGTCGCCCCGCGCTACGGCCCGCGCTCCACAAGAAGCCGAGCCGACCGCCGGCTCGCCACGCACCCGTGATCCGGTCGTCGCAGCGGCTCAGCCACGGCTTGCCGTCCGGGCCGGTGGAGCGGTAGTCGCTGTCGTCCCAGGCCGTGACGGGGATCGTCCACGCCGTGACGTCCGCGGCATTGTCGAGCCAATGGAACAGCTTCAGCGACCTGCGCGCCCGGTCGTTTCCGGCGAACCACATCGAGGAACCCGCGCCGGCGACGAGGCGCAGCGAGCCGACTGCGGTGGTGGACCAGTGCCTCCTGGTCAGAGCCCCGGTCCGGGCCAGGTCGGCGCGCGCATACCGGATGACCCCGGCCCGCACCCACCGGTCGGAGGCGTCGTAGTGGTTGAAGCTCAGCCACAGGTTCTTGGTGCTGACCGCGAGGTGCGGGAAGTCGAACCACACATCGGTCCACGCCGGGTCGAGGTCGGCCGGAGCGATGTCCCACCAGCGCCACGTCCCCGGGGCTGCCGTCCGACTGACGGCGATCCGGAAGATGTTGCTGGGCCCCGATTTCGAGTACTGCAACAGCCACACCCAGAGGCGCTGGGTCGGTAGGTAGGTGACGAGCTGGTCGCAGCAGAACATGCCGCGGTCGGCGGGGAACTCGGTAAAGGGGTCGAGCGGCGCCCACGTCACACCGCGGTCGACGGAGCGCGTGGCATACCAGTTGCCCGTCACGAACCAGGTAGAGGAGGAGGCCCCCAGCGAGGGCTCGCCGACCGTGCCGGTCTGGGTGCCGGTGGCGGCATCATCGAGCGCGATGTTCGCGGTGATCCTCACCATGGGTGGGCCCCGATCACTCGGGGTCGCTCGGCGGGGGTGCCGACGGTGGCGGCGCGACCGGCGTGGCGGTGGGTGACTCGGGATGTGTGGGCCCCGACGTCTTGCGCTTGGCCGACTGCTTCCGGTCGCGTTGGTCCAACTGCTGGTCGCTCATCGGCGTGCGGGGGTCTTCCTCGGCGCCGACGGCGAGGCTCTCAGCCGGGTCGCCTGCGGCCAGTCCGTCATCGCGGGGCCGGCCCTGCTTCGCGCGAGTCGGGGCGGGGGTGCCTGCGATGCAGTCCAGACCTTGGTGGGTGACCTCTGTGGAGCCTGCTCGCCGCCTGGTGCCCATCAGGAACCCTCGCCCGTTGACCCGTCACAGGTGAAGGCGGGCTCCATCGGTCGACGCCACTCCACCCGGGCCCGCACTGCCAGCACCGTGGCCGCCACGAGAAACCCGATGGCGACCAGGCGCTCGGTTCCCCCCCCGCCCGCGTCGCCACCCTCGCCTCCGAGTCGCTCGATCCAGTCGGGAACCAGCACGGTGACCACACCCAGCACGGCACCGATCGCCGCGAGCACCACCTCGGCCCAGAACCGTCGGCGAACCATCGTCCCGCCCATTGCCCGCTCCTCCCGACCTGCCGGTCAGCGCTTTCCCTGCCACTCCCGGCTCGGCCATCCGGCCCACTCCAAGGATGGACCTCGGTTGCCATCGCGACAAGGTCTCCGGCGAGATGGCCTCACCGAGGATGCCCTCCTGTCTCGGGTGGAGCGACGAGCCTCCGGGTGAGCCGCAGTCCTGGGTGCCCCCTATACCCCCAGGGGTAGTGTTACGGTCAGTGTGCAACCCCGCCGACAGGCGCCCGGTCACGAAAAGGAGCATGAGCAATGTCGTACACCCTGAGCACCACGGTCGACCAACCCTTCGACGCCACCGTCGCCGCGGTGCGCTCCGCCCTCTCCGAGCAGGGGTTCGGCGTGCTGACCGAGATCGACCTCAGCGCCACGCTGAAGGAGAAGCTCGGCGCCCGGATCGCCGCCCAGGTCATCCTCGGCGCCTGCAGGCCACCGCTCGCTCTCGCGGCGGTGCAGGCTGTGCCGTCCATCGGGGTGCTCTTGCCGTGCAACGTCGTGGTCCGCTCCGTCGACGGGCAGGAGGGCACGGTCGTCGAGGCAATGGACCCCACGATCATGGTGACCATGACGGGCAACGACGCGCTGCGCGAGGTCGCTGCCGACGCACACGCCAGGCTGACCAGTGCGCTCGCGGCCCTCGGTGGTTCCGCGCCCGCCTGAGACGTCCGGACGGGCCGGTCACCGGGCCTCGGCGACCCCCATCATCCCGAGGTCCTCGTGGTCGAGGATGTGGCAGTGGTAGACCGTCTTTCCTCCGAAGTCGCGCACCGGCACTCGCACGGTGACCCTGCCGTGGGCGGGGATGATGACGACGTCGCGCCAGTCGGGTGGGCTGCCGGGGTCGCGACCCGGGCCGGAGACGATCTGCATCGGCCACACGTGCAGGTGGAACGGGTGGTCCATCATCGTCGCATTGCCGATGGTCCACTCCTCGATGGTGCCGAGGGTCAGCTGCTGGTCGACGCGGCGCGCGTCGAAGCTCTGGCTGTCGAAGCCGAACTCCACCCCGCCACCTCCCATCCCCATCCCCATGCCACCGGTCATGGTGATCGAGCGCACCCGGTCCACCGTCGAGGAGCGAAGGTCCACCACGGAGGCCGCTGAAGCGGGCCACTCCACGGAGGAGGAGGCAGCTGCACTCGAGCCGGCGGTCGAGTCCGCGACCGACACGGAGGCCAGCGCGGCATCCGGTGACGAGGCAGAACCCCCCATCATTGCCATCCCGCCCCGGTCGACCTCGAGCGTGCGCAGCGCGAAGGAACCGCTTTCCGAGGCGCGCACCAAGAGGTCAACCCTGTTGCCCGGGCCGAGGAGCACCGTCTCAGATTCAGTGGGCCCGTGAAGGGCCTGACCGTCGTAACCCAGCAGCCCCCAGGTGTGCCCGTCGAGCTGGAGGTCCAAAAACCTCGAGACACAAGCGTTGACCACGCGCCACCGTTCGAGCGCCCCCGGCGCGACCTCGATGCGTGGCTGGGACTGACCGTTGACGAGCAGGAGCTCGCCCTCGCGCCCCAGCATCGCGTCGTCGTGGCTCGCGGCAGCGATCTCGCCAGACCCGGTCAGGGTGGTGTCGCTGATGACGAGCACCCGCTCGTGGTCGGCGCGCGGCTCGTCGTCACCGAGGACCAGCAACGCACCGAAGAGCCCCCCGAAGACCTGGTCCGCCACCGTGCCGTGGTGGTGCGGGTGATACCAGAAGGTCCCACTCGGGTGATCGTCAGGGATCTCGTACTCGTAGTCCGCCGACTCCCCGGGCGCGACGGCACGGAACACGTTGTCGCTGTTGCCCTCGGGTGAGACGTGCAGCCCGTGGGTGTGCAGGTTGGTCACCGTGGTCAGGTCGTTCTGGAGACGCACCCGCAGCACGTCACCGCGGCGCACCGACAGGGTCGGCCCGGGACTGGTGCCGTTGTAGGCGAGCGCCATCGTGGGCCGACCAGCGATGGCGGCGCCTGGTGCGGCGCGAAGGGTCACGTCGAGGACCCCGCCGGAGCTCGTGAGCACGGCGGGCTCGCGCAAGGCCTGCGACGTCGCTCCGACGGCGACACCGGAGGGACCGAGGGCTCGCCATGCGCCGGCGGCGCCGACAGCACCCGTCACCACGGCGGCGGCCCCGACCCCGGCTGCCGTCAGGGCCTGGCGGCGGCTGATCCTTCCCAGCAGCGGCGCGGTGAGTTCCGGCATGGTGGGATCCTCCCTTCGGTGAGGCGTGATGCCTCGAGGCTCCCACGACGACGTTGACGTCCCCGGTGGGACTGGTGAAGAAGCCATGAAGGCTGGGAGGGGGTGGCGGGGGGCCCCTTTCTGAGGTCCATGCGAAAGCACACCGAATCTTCATGCTTCTGCTGCGCCTTCCTTCATGGCGGGACGGCACAGTGCGGAAGCCGTGCGGTTGCTGCCCCGACGGCCCCGCCGAGACCAAAGGAGTCTGATCCGTGCCCCATGTGCCACCAGGTCCGCATGAGGCCTATCGCGCCCATCGACGATGGGTCCGGGCCGGGCAGGTGGCGATGGGCCTCGCCCTGGTCATCGCCGGCGTGCACGTGGTGGCCCACCTCACCGCCTCGCCGTCGGGCCTGACCGACCTGGTGGCGGGGTACCCAGCCGCGGGAGTGCTGTTCCTCGTCGGGGCCATGCTGGCGGGCCGGGCGGACCCGGCCGCACGTTAGGGTGCCAGCTCACGCCGTCCTGCCCGCGGCTGCCCTCGCGCTCGGGTTGCTGGCGCTGGCGGCCAGCCGGTGCCGCAGGCTCCCGAGCAGTCTGTGGCCGATCACCGGTGTGGCTGGGCTGGGTGCGCTCGCCGTTCCGGCACTGAGCGGGCACTACGCCTCCGACCTGGTGGACCTCCTCGCTCTCGCGGGGCTCACGACCTGCGCCTTTGCCGCCGTGGGCCACGCCTCACGAACGCGCGTGGCGCAGTTGTCGCCGTGGTGGCGGGGGCATCTGGACGAGGAATGGCAACGACTCTGCGTCGAGGAGCCGCCGCACCCCCTCGGGTGCTGAGTAGGCGACGTCGTCGGCGCGTCGGGGAAGGTGACCGACGCTGACCAGGCATGCGCGGCATCCTGAGACTGCTCGGGGCCGGCGCGGAGGCGGCTGAATTGGCCCGATGGGCCTGAGGACGAACTGCGGGCGGTGGCCCTCAGATGTGCATCACATACCCCTAGGGGGTAAGGTCGCAGTGGCGTCTTGAAGCGCCACCAGAGTTGGGCCTCAGCCCGCTCGACCTACCGAAAGGACGACCAGATGACCACCACGAACTACTCGGTGACGGGGATGACCTGCGGACACTGTGCCAGCGCGGTGACCGAGGAGCTGACGGCGCTCGCCGGGGTCACCGATGTCGCCGTCGACCTCGATGCTGGAGCGACGTCCACGGTCACGGTCACCAGCGAGGCGCCGCTCTCAGCAGATGCCGTCGCACGTGCCCTCGAAGAGGCCGGCGACTACCGCCTGGTCTCCTGATCCCATCCTCCTGACCCGCACCTCCGAGGCTTCAGGGCAGCCTCGGAGGTGCGGGTCACATGA
>JBDSVV010000041.1:0-9114 GCA_039927035.1 Ornithinibacter sp.
TTGGCCAGCATGCGCTTCTCGCCGGCGGACAGGCCGCGGTCCTTGTCACGACGCCACAGGTCGCGCACGACCTCGGCGACCTTGATGACGTCACCGGAGGCGAGCTTCTCGAGGTTGGCCTTGAAGCGGCGCGACCAGTTGGTCGGCTCCTCGGCGAACGGGGTGCGCAGCACCTCGAACACCTTGTCGAGGCCCTCCTTGGAGACGACGTCACGCACACCGACGAGGTCGCAGTTCTCGGCTGGGACCTCGATCACGAGGTCGCCCTGGGCGACCTTGAGCTTGAGGTAGAGCTTCTCCTCTCCGCGGACGGTGCGCTTCTTGATCTCTTCGATGCGTGCAGCCCCATGGTGGGGGTACACGACCGTTTCGCCGACCTTGAAAACCATGTGTTGTTGACCCCTTTCGCGACCACAAGAATACCACGCACCGGCGTGTCGCCGAAATGGAGCCGGTCGGCGTTTGCGCAGGTCAGCGCCCTCAAAGTGGCTCCTGCAGAGCGGATTCGGGTCTTGACAGAAGGGCTTGGCCATGCTTCCGCGCGCGCTCCGCGCGTCGGAAGGACAGCCCTTCTCGGGCACCGGACGCAGTAAGCGGACGGTCCCAGTCGGGCAACCGCCACCTCGACCGGCCGGCCTTGGACACCCGCTCCGCACGAGCGGGCGGACTTGGATACCCTTGCCCCGTGAGCAATCCACGAGCTGTCATCCTGCGCGCGACCGGCTTGACCTGTGCCGCCGTCCTGATGACCGGGTGCGCGATATTCTCCCCGGTCCAGACCGACCTGCCGTATGTCCAGGCGGACGGGTTGCGGTTGTCCATCCCTGGGATGGAGTTCCGCAACCTCGTCGTCGTCGTGGACAAGCAGGGCGGCGAGGGCGTCCTCGTGGGGCAGGCCCTGAACCGCGGAAAGACCAGCGTCGAGGCGACGTTCGGCATCGAGGACGGGACGACACCTCAGACCATCACCATCCCGCCCACCACCGGAGATGGGATCACCGCAATCCCGAGCACCGTCGACGTCGGTCCGGTGCCAGCCCCTCCGGGCGCGATGGTCAGCGTCATCGTCACGACGCGCGAGGCCGGCCGCAACGTGGTGCTCCTTCCGGTGCTACCCCCCGATGGAGTCTACGAGGGCATCAAGCCCGGCTGACCACAGGGCTCAGGTGTCGAACTTGTAGCCCAGCCCGCGCACCGTGAGGATGTGCACGGGGTTGGCCGGATCGGTCTCGACCTTCGCTCGCACCCGCTTGATGTGCACGTCCAGGGTCTTGGTGTCGCCCACGTAGTCGCTCCCCCAGACCCGGTCGATGAGCTGGCCCCGCGTCAGCACCCTCCCGGTGTTGCGCAGGAGCATCTCAAGCAGCTCGAACTCCTTCAGCGGGAACGGGGTCGCCACTCCGGCGACGGTCACGACGTGCCGCTCCACGTCCATCCGCACCGACCCGGACTCCAGCGTCGTCGGCAGCAGCTCCTCGGGCTCGGCGAGGCGGCGCAGCACCGCCTTGATGCGCGCGAGGAGCTCGCGAGAGGAGTAGGGCTTGGTGACGTAGTCGTCAGCCCCCAGCTCGAGCCCCACCACCTTGTCGATCTCACTGTCCTTGGCCGTCAACATGATGACGGGCACGTTGGAGCGTTGGCGCAGCGCGCGACACACGTCCACCCCGGAGAGCCCTGGCAGCATGAGGTCCAGCAGCACCAGGTCGGCTCCGGTGGAGTCGAACTCGGTGAGCGCGTCGTTGCCGTTCTCGGCGACCGACACCTCGTAGCCCTCCTTGCTCAGCAGGTAGGAGAGTGGGTCGGAGAACGAGACCTCGTCCTCGACGATCAGGATTCGTGTCATGCGGTGTCTTCTCCTCGTGCGGCGCCGACCCTGGGCTGGCCGGTGTCGTGGTCCAGTGCGAGCGGCCGGTCGGCCGCCGCGGGCAGTCTCATCGTGAAGGTCGAGCCGCGACCCTCCTGGCTCCACACCCCGACGTCGCCGCCGTGGTTGGCGCAGATGTGCTTGACGATGGCGAGACCGAGGCCGGTGCCACCGGTGGCGCGGGACCGGGCGGCATCGACCCGGTAGAAGCGCTCGAAGATGCGCTCCTGCTCGGTGGCCGGGATGCCGTGGCCCTGGTCGGTGACGGTGATCTCCACGGTCTCGCCCACCCTGCGGGCGCCCACCCCGACCCGGGTGTCGGCGTCGCTGTAGTTCACGGCATTCGTCACCAGGTTGCCGACCGCGGTGACGAGCAGTTCGCCGTCGCCGAACACCCGCAGCCCGGCCTCAGCCGCGACGTGCACCTCGATCGAGCGCGACTCCGCGGCCACCCGGACCCGGTCGACCGCCTCGCCCACGACGGCACCGACGTCGACGAGCACCGGCTCGTGCAGCGTGTCCGCCACCTGGAGCCGCGACAGGTCGACGATCTCCTGGGTGAGCCGACTGAGCCTCGTCGACTCCACCTGGATCCGCTGGGCGAACCGCGCGACGGCCACCGGGTCGTCGGCGCCGTCGAGGATCGCCTCGGCGAGGAGCGAGATGCCACCCACCGGGGTCTTGAGCTCGTGACTGACGTTCGCGACGAAGTCCCGGCGGATCTCCTCGACACGCCTTGCGTGGGTGAGGTCCTCGGCCAGCACCAGCACGTGGGACACCCCCAGGGGGGCCAACCTGACCCGCATCACCGAGCTTGCCTGCGTGATCGGCCCCCGGGCGAGGTCGAGCTCGACCTCGCGGATCATCCCGTCGCGTCGCACGTTGCGGGCCAGGTGACGCAGCTCCTGGTGCACGAGCTCACCGTGGCGCACGAGGCCGTGGCTGACCGCCGACGCCGACGTGTTCACCACGGCATCCGACCCGTCGATCACGACCGCGATGGAGCGCAGCACCGACAACACGTCGCCGACCCCCCGCGGCAGGGACGGCTCCTCGGCGGGCTCCGCGCCGCCGAGGCTGCGCTCGGACCAGCGCGTGGCCGCGACGGCGACCGCGCCGATGACGAGACCGACCGCCCCGCCGAGGGTTGCCGCGACCGTGGGATCCACGCCCTCAGCCTACGGCCGGGAGCGTTCGCACCCCACCGGATCCCCGACCGTGGGCACGGGTCTTCCTGAAGTTCACCTCTGGGGCGCCTTCAGTTCACCACCGGCTGCCAGAGTCCCGGGCAGACAGCACCACCACTCACCCCTGGAGGATCCCATCGTGATGCGCAAGGCCTTCCACGAGGAGCTCGACAGGATCGCCGAGACCCTTGTCGAGATGACGCGCCTCGCGTCCTCGGCGATGAACCGCGCCACGACTGCCCTGCTCGACGCGGATGTGTCCCTCGCCGACTCGGTGATCGCCGCGGATGCCGAGATCGACGCGCGCCGTGAGCAGCTCGACCTGATGTCCTTCGACCTGCTCGCCCGCCAGCAACCCGTCGCGACCGACCTGCGCGTCATCGTCACGAGCATGCGGATGAGCAGCGACATCGAGCGGATGGGCGATCTCGCACGGCACGTCGCCAAGGTCGCCCGACTCCGCTATCCCGACTCCGCGGTTCCGGCCGAGCTGCGCGCGACGATCCTGCAGATGGGCCAGGTCGCCGAGCGGATCGTCACCAAGGCCGGTTCCGTCATCGCTGCCCGCGACGTCGAGGCCGCGAAGCAGATCGAGCGCGACGACGACGCCATGGACGACCTGCACCGCGAGCTGTTCAGCCAGGTCACCGGGGGCTCGTGGACCCACGGCACCGAGGCCGCCGTGGACATCACGCTGCTGGGTCGCTACTACGAGCGTTTCGCCGACCACGCGGTGTCAGTGGCGCACCGCGTGATCTGGCTGGTCACCGGGGAGTACGACCCCGCTTCGGAGGGCAGCCACGAGGATGCCGAGGACGTCACCCCGGCCATCGGCTGAGCACCCGGGCGGCCGATGGGTCTCGACGCTAGGGTCTCGGTGTGGCAGCTCACAGGAAACGCGTCTCGGTGGTTGAGGACTACACCGGCGAGCTCGAGAAGCTTCGCGAGCTCTCGGGGGCCGACGACGACACCGCGGGCGCGACCACGTGGCAGGAGGGCTACCCCTACGACACCAAGCTGGGGCGCAAGGAGTACGAGAAGACCAAGCGCCAGCTCCAGATCGAGCTCCTGAAGCTTCAGCTGCACGTGAAGGAGACCGGCTCGAAGGTCCTCGTCATCTGCGAGGGTCGTGACGCGGCCGGCAAGGGTGGGGCGATCAAGCGCTTCATGGAGCACCTCAACCCCCGTGGTGCGCGGGTCGTCGCCCTCGAGAAGCCCTCCGACCTCGAGCGCACCCAATGGTACTTCCAGCGCTATGTCGCGCACCTGCCCAGCGGTGGCGAGGTCGTCTTCATGGACCGCTCCTGGTACAACCGGGCCGGTGTCGAGCGCGTGATGGGCTACTGCACTCCCACGGAATATCTCGAGTTCATGCGCGAGGCGCCGGAGTTCGAGCGGATGCTCGTCAACTCCGGCATTCATCTCTTCAAGCTGTGGTTCTCGGTGAGCCAGAGCGAGCAGGCCACTCGCTTCGCATCCCGCCAGAACGACCCCGTGCGCCAGTGGAAGCTCTCCCCCACCGACCTCGCCAGCCGCGACAAGTGGGATGCCTATACCGAGGCACGCGAGGCGATGTTCTTCTACACCGACACCGGCGACGCACCCTGGACGGTCATCAAGAGCAACGACAAGAAGCGAGCGCGGCTCGAGGCCTTCCGGGTGATCCTCAGCCAGATCGGCCACGGAGCCAGGGACGACGCCCTGGTCGGCACGCCGGACCCGCTGATCGTCGGACCACCCTCGCGGATCTACGAGCTGGGCGAGCACACCGACCGGGTCCTCCCCCGGCTCTGACCCGCGCCACGGGGAGGCTTCCGCCTTCTTGCCCCCTTCGTCGAGGGTTGCCCGTGCGAACGCTGACATCGAAGGGGTGCACGGGTGACACTGGGGCGGTGACACTGACGGTCGAGGACGACTTCGCGGCATTCGTCGCGGCGCGCTGGGCCGAGCTGGAGGCCCTCGCCCTGGTCACGACCCTGGACCCCGTCACCGCCAGGGACGCCACCACGCGCGCGCTGGGGCGCCTGCGCGGCGCGTGGGCGGATGCCGTGGCCGACGGCACTCCCACCCTGCAGACCCGACGCGCGGTCCTCGAGCGCAGCATCCAGGTCGCCGGGGGCGCCGAGAGCCGTGGCCCCGGGGCCTCTCGCCCGCGACCAGGCTCCTCCGGCCGAGACGTCATCGGGGTCGGGTTCGGCGGCGGGGTCGGCGTCGAACGGGACGAGGCCGTGACCGATGCCTTGTGGCACTGCCTGTCCCGCACCACGGCATCCGGACGTGCGGTGCTGGCCTGCGCCCTGGTCTGCGACCTCGACACAGGCGAGACGGCGCACCTGCTCGGTATGCCGGTGTCAGACACCGAGGGTCATGACCGTTCCCTGCGATCTCGGCTTGCGGCGGCGCACGACTCCGGCCGCGAAAGCAGCGGCTTGGCCCCGGCGCAGTGGCTGCTCCAGGACGACCTCCGCTCCTTGGTGGACGACCTCATCGAGGACACCCCGGAGCCACCGGACCCGGCTGGGCTCGTCGCGGCTGAAGCAGCGGGGGTGCGGCGGCGAACTTTGGTCCTCGGCGGCACGGCAGTCGTGGCGACGGCGACTGCCGCCTGGTTCCTCACCCGACCGGGGACCGAGAAGCAGCTCGGCCCGAGCGTCGCGGCGGCGACCGGGTCCAGCGAAGCCGATTGGGCCTCGACGAAGACCTGGCCCGCACGGGGGGCGCTCGCCGCGGACGTCGGCGTGCAGGGGTTGATCCTCACCCGCACCTCCGGGGGCTCCAGGCTCCTGTTCGCCGATGACGTCGGCGACCGTCGGATCGTGCTCGCTGCGCCGATCGGCATCCCCAACGACCCGGTCGGCACCCAGGTGCGCGCGTGGCAGGGAGCCCGCGGCGCCCTCCCGGACACCATGGAGGAGCTCGAGCTGCCGCTGTCCTACATCGACGGGGTCGGTGACGTCCTCGCAGCCCACCTGCCCCAGCAGTCCGGCTCGGCCCTCGTCGTCCTCAGCCGCCCGAGCGTCACGCGGGCCGAGGTGTCACGCTTCGTGAGCCCCACCCCTGCCGGGACGGTCGCCCGCGAGTGGTTCACCCTCCAACTCGAGCGCGGGATCGGGATCGACCTCTCCATGCTCGACGTGTCCCCGGCGATGCGGCTGAAGGTCAGCGACTACGACGGACCACCGGCGAGCCCCAGCGACCCGTGGATCGACATCTCGCTCTCCGATGGCCTGGACCGCGTCACCGAGGCGACCTCTGCCTTCGCGGCCAACGCGACGGGTCTGCCCCGCGACGCCGTGGTCAGCACCGTCGTCACCGACACCATCGCACCGGGGAGCATCCTGGACCCGGAGGCCCTCTCCGCCACCGGAGGCGACGGCCGGGTGGTCGTCGTCACCACCAGGACGCCGGCAGGCGCCGTGCTTCGCACCGTCCTCGCCATCGACGACGGACGCACAGCGGGAACCCAGATCCTCGAGATGGTCAGCGTCCTGCCGGCCGAAAGAGCCGACGCGCCGGTCGTGCTGCGCCTCTACGGCTCGGGCCCTGACACGGGCCGGTTCCTCGTGGTGGCCCCCGGCGGCGCCCGCGCGCAGCTGCTGGCCACCAGCCCGAACGCCTACCCGGTCTCGAAGGTGACACCCTTCAAGGGCGACACCGCGGTCGTCAGCGTGATCAACGCAGACGACGCCCCCGCCTTCACGCTCATCGTGCGGGACGCGAAGGGCCGCAAGACCTATGACGGCGTGGCGCCCACGGGAGCAGACCTGTTCGACCTGTGGTCGGCTCCGAGCGGGTGACCGCCACCCGCGACCGCCTTCAACGGCCCTGGTTGGCGACGGCCGCAGCAGCCGACGCGGCGGCCTCGGGGTCGAGGTACTCACCGGGGGCAGTGGGCATGAAGTCCTCGCCGAGCCGGTAGAGCAGCGGCATCCCGGTGGGGATGTTCAGGCCGGCGATGTCGTCATCACTGATGCCGTCGAGGTGCTTGACCAGCGCCCTGAGTGAGTTGCCGTGGGCGGTGACCAACACCGTGCGCCCCTCGGCGAGATCGGCGCGGATGTCGCTCTGCCAATAGGGCATCATCCTCGGGATCACGTCTGCGAGGCACTCGGTGAGGGGCACGTCGATGCCGTCGTAGCGAGGGTCACCGGACTGGTCGAACTCGCTACCCGCCTCGATCGCCGGCGGCGCGGTGTCAAAGCTGCGGCGCCACAGCATGAACTGGTCGTCGCCGTACTTCTCGCGCGTCGCCGCCTTGTCGAGACCCTGGAGCGCGCCATAGTGCCGCTCGTTGAGGCGCCAGGAGCGGCGCACCGGAATCCAGTGCCGGTCGCACGCGTCGAGCGCCAGGTTGGCGGTGGTGATCGCCCGGCGCAGTACCGAGGTGTGCACGACGTCCGGCAGCAGCCCGGCATCGCGAATCAGCTCACCGCCGCGCACCGCCTCGCCGCGCCCCTTGTCGGTGAGGTCGACGTCGACCCAGCCGGTGAAGAGGTTCTTCTGGTTCCAGTCGGACTCTCCGTGGCGCAGCAGGATCAGCGTGTGTTCCGTCATGTCGCTCACCCTACCGAGGCTCACGCGTCGGGGCTCGGGTCGCCCGGCCGCTGAAGAATCTCACGGAAGGCCTCGAGGTTGCGCAGGCTCTCCCCGCGCGACACCCGCCACTCCCACTCCTTGCGCATCGAGGTGAGGAAGCCGAGCACGAGCAGCTCGTTGAACGGGTCGTCCGCAGCGCTGAGCACCGCCCCGAGCAGCTGGTCGAGGGAGGCGGCATCGACTCCGGCCGACGGCATCCGACCGGTGACGTAGACGTCACCCGGGGTGTCCACGGCATACCCGATGCCGGGCAGCCGCAGGTTGCGCCGCAACAGGAACCGGTAGAACGCCTCGTGGTTCTCGTCGGGGTTGCGCACCACGAAGGCGGAGACCGACAGCGCGTCCTCACCCACGACGAGCGACGTCACGGTGGTGAGCTTCCTCTCGCCGGGGAGGGTGACGACGAGCTCGCCCTCGCGCGCCCCCGGCTCCCACGCCAGGTCGGAGCTTGCGAGGTAACCGGTCACGACGTCGGTCACGGTGGCCCGTGCGCTCACGGGATCACTGCCGTCGGGATGCCGGTCAGGGTGGCCGAGTCGTTGATCGAGGACTCCCGCGGATGAGCCATCGCGTCGACGTAGACCTCCGCCAGCCGCTCGGCCGTGCGTGCCCAGCCGAAGTCGGCCGCGTGCTCCACGGCGCGTCGCGCGAGCAGTGCACGGTGGTCACGGTCGAGCGCAACGGACGCCAGCGCCGTGGCCCAGGCGGCCGTGTCGTGACCGTCGACGAGCACCCCTCCGGGGCCAACGGCCGTGGGGAGCCCCCCGACGTTGGCCGCCACGACCGGGGTGCCGCAGGCTTGGGCCTCGACCGCAACGAGCCCGAACGACTCGCTGTGCGAGGGGATCGCCACGGCGTCCGCAGCGCGATACCACTGGGCGAGGGTGGGCCGGTCGACCGGCGGCACGAACAGCATGCGGCCGCCGATGCCGAGGGACTCGGCCAGTTCGGGAAGCCCCATCGGATGGCGCGCCCCGGAGCCGCTGGCTCCACCGAGCACGGCGACGACGAGTCGCTCGCGCAGGTCGGGGCGGCGCCGCACCAGCTCGGCAGCGGCCCGGACGAAGACGTCGGGGCCCTTGAGGGGTTGGATGCGCCCCACGAACAACAGCAGCAGGGCATCTCCTGGCAGACCGAGCTCGGCGCGCGCCTGCGCGATGGAGTCGGGCCGGAAGATCGCCAGATCGACACCCGGCTCGGCCACCGCGACCCGGGCCGGGTCCGCGTCGTAGAGCTCGACGAGCTCGACCGCCTCGCGCTCGGTGTTCGCGACGAGCCGGTCCGCGGCCTCGACGACCTGTGCCTCGCCGATCTCGCGACCGCGCGGCTCCGGCTCGTCGCCGTCGGCCAGGTGCACGTTCTTCACCCGCGCCATCGTGTGCATCGTGTGCACCAGGGGAACACCCCACCGGTCGGCGGCGAGCCACCCCCCCTGGCCGGAGAGCCAGTAGTGACTGTGCACCAGGT
>JBDSVV010000042.1:0-11492 GCA_039927035.1 Ornithinibacter sp.
CGCGGGGTCGAGGCTCCAGTGCTCATCGATCCATCCTCCATCATTCCGAAAAACGGAAAACAAATACCGTCTGATGGAATAGTAGGGCGACAGCCCACCCCGGTCAAGGGCCACGGTGGATCTGGTGCGGCCCCGCTGCGGGCATACCGTGAAGGATGCGTGATCCTTGGCCCATGGTGACGGCGCAGGAGCGAGCGGTGTGGGTGCAGCGGGTGGTCTCGTGGGTCGATGACCACCAAGCAGAGGTCATCGCCGACGTGCAGGAGCTGGTGCGCGTTCCGAGCGTGTCCGGCACGCAGGAGGAGCACGAGATCCAGGCTCTCCTGGCCGACCGCTTCCGCCACCTCGGGATCGAGGTGGACCACTGGCAGGCGCCCCTCGCCGACCTCGTCCGCTCACCGGAGTTTCCCGGCATGGAGGTGGAGCGATCCACGGCATGGGGGCTGGTCGGAGCGTCGCGCGGCCTGGGGAACGGGCCCTCGCTGATGCTCAACGGCCACGTGGACGTCGTGCCCACGGGTGACCTGGCCCGCTGGCCGTCACCAGACCCCTTCGACGGACGCCTGGAGGACGGCTCCGTGCACGGGCGCGGAGCCTGCGACATGAAGGGCGGCCTGGCCGCCGCGATCTGGGCCGTGCGCGCCGTCACCGACCTCGCCGTGCCACTCTCGGGGGACCTGCTGCTCGCAGCCGTGCAGGGGGAGGAGGACGGGGGAATGGGCACCTTCGCCCTGCTGGAGCGGGGATGGCGCGCTGATGCGTGCGTGATCCCCGAGCCGACCTCGCTCGACATCGCCCCGGCCAACGGTGGGTCGCTGACGTTCCGGCTGAGGGTGCCCGGCCTGGCGGCCCACGGCTCGTTGCGCACGAGCGGGGTGAGCGCCCTGGAGATGTTCTGGCCGGTGTTCCGGGCCTTGCGCGACCTCGAGGTGCGGCGCAACGAGAGCGTCGACCCGATCATGGCGCGGTGGGACCTTGCCTACCCGATCGAGGTCGGCATGGTGCGTGCTGGTGACTGGGCCTCGTCGGTGCCCGACCTGCTCGTGGCCGAGGGGCGCTACGGCGTGGCGCTGGGTGAGAGCGTGGCGCAGGCCCGTGCGGTGTTTGAGGACGCGGTGGCGCGGGCCTGTGCCACGGATCCGTGGCTGAGGGTTCGCCCCGTCGAGATCGACTGGTGGGGAGGGGTGTTCGCTTCCTCCAGGCTTCCTGAGGGGTCGACCATCGCAGACCAGGTGAGTGCCGCGCACGCCGCGGTGTCCGGTCGGCCGCAGCAGCGCTGGGGCGCTCCCTACGGCAGCGACCTCCGACTGATGACCGAGCTGGCTGGGGTGCCCACCGTGCAGTACGGCCCTGGTGACCCCGGGCTGGCGCACGGCCCGCTCGAGAAGGTCCCCGTGGAGGAGGTCCTCACGGCTGCCAAGGCGCTGGCGGTGCTGGCCATCGAGCACTGCGGGCTCACCACCTGAGCGAGGCGTCGGATCTACCACATGGCCACTGCCTCGTGGTAGACGGCTTCGTACGCGGTGGCCATCACCTCCGCGCTGAACCGTCGCGCCGCGGCGCTCCGCACTCCCTCCCTCGACAGCACCGCGGCGCGCTCGATGCCGCGCGCGAGCCCTCCGTCCGGGCCGTCGCCGGTAGGACCGGGAGTGACGAGCACGCCCATCTCCTCGTCGACGACCTCGAGCAGCCCTCCGCGGGCGAGTGCCACGACCGGGGTGCCGGTGAGCGCGGACTCGACCGCGACGAGACCGAAGGGTTCCTCCCAGCGAGAGGTCACGAGCGTGACCAAGGCTTCGCCCAGGGCCCTGGCGGTCTGGTGGTGGTCCAGATGGCCGGCGTGGGTCACGCTCGACCCCAGTTCGGGCGCGATCGCCGCCTCGAACCATTCCGGATCGCTGACCGGCCCGATGAGGGTGAGTCGGCGCCCACTAACCCGCGCAGCGGCGATGGCGATGTCGGCCCCCTTCTCCGGAACCATCCGGCCGACCCAGACGAGGTCCTTGCCACCCGAGCCCTCCCCGAAGGCGGCGACGTCGACCCCGTTGGGGACGATCCGCATCTGGTGCCTCGGCACGGTTGTCCACGCCGCCGCCAGGGATTCGCTCACCGCCACGAAGATCGTGCGAGGGTCCGCGAGGCAGACCCCGACCTCCATCCAAGGAAACGGCGGAGTGTGCAAGGTCGCGACCAAGGGAATGTCCATGGCGGAACCCGCCACCAGCGGGAGGTGGTGGAGCGAGGAGTTGTGCACCACGTCGATCGTCGGGCCGCGTCGCATCAGGTCACCGACGACGAAGAGGAACGCCTGCTGATCGGTCAGGAAGGAGGGCTCCGGAAGGTTGATGTCCGACGCAGCGACACAGGAGAACCGCGGCAGGGGGGGGTGGATGACCAACTCGTCGGCGTGCCGAGGATCAGACCCGGGTGCCGCATACAACACGACGTGATGTCCTCGGTGGCGCAGGGCGCCCGCAAGGGTGGCGACGTGCGACTCCTGACCCCCGTGGAAGGGCTCGCTGATGGGGTGGCGCGACGGCCCCAGCAAGGCGATCCGCATCAGGTCACGGGATCGAGCTGGGCGAGGAAGGTTGCGAACCCGCCCTGGACGCGACTGCTGAGGCGCCCGGAGGTGCGCACCCGGACGGTGTCGGTGGCGACCCAGCGCTCGGTGGCGGACCTGACCCGGGCGACGAGGTCAGCGTCCTCGTGCAGGACGAGGTCACCGAATCCACCGGCGAGGCGCCAGTGCGAGCCCCGGATGCCGAGGTTGGCACCGTGCACGTGGCCGTGGTCCTCGACGAGGTCGTGCAGGTCGTGCCAGAGTGCGAGGACCGACGGGTTGAGCTCCCCATGAGGTTCGACCGTCCCGACCAGGAGGTTGATCCCCCGCTCCGCCCACATCACGTGGCGCACCAGCCAGTTCGGGTCGACGATGGTGTCTGCGTCGGTGCACGCCAGCCACACCCGGTCGAGGTCGGTCACCCTGAGATCACCCAGCCCGAGGAGGATCGCCGCGTCCCGTGCCGCACCCACACCCGGCGCACCGCTGCGCACCCACAACGCACCGTGCGCAGTCGTGACCTCCTCGGAGCGGTCGGTGCACCGGTCGAGCCCCACGCAGACCGAGCTGTCGATGTCCGGCCGCTTGGCGTGAAGGGCCTCGACGGCGACGTCCACGCTGGCGAGGCACCTCGAGAGCCACTCCTCCTCGTTGTGTGCGGGCACGGACACGACGAGGTGGTGGATGCCGTTCACGCCGGGCGCCCGGGGGGTCCGCCGCTGTAGGGGGGTGGCATCACGTGAAGGGACTGCGAAAGGGATTTTGCCCGGACTCGTTCCTGCCATGAGCGGTAGGTACCCCGGCGATGGGGGTCTCATCCCACCCTCAGGGGTGGGATCGTTCGCGCGTCGGCGACGAAGGGTGACGTGCAGGAGCGAGACGGCCCCGCGATCCTTCGCCACCGACGCCGAGTGATCGGGTCTGGATCGGGGATGGGTCCTCAACGACGTGCGATGGCCGGCCGGCTCGCCGTGGTGGGCGTGACATCTTCGCCACCCCGGCAAGCCCCGGGCCCGGGCACCACCCGATGAGAAGGAGTCCATGATGGGCGCAGGAGACAGGGTCGACAACGCGATGCAGAACGCCGGCGGAAAGACCAAGGAGGCGATGGGAGGCGCCACCGGTGACGAGAGCCAGCAGGCCGATGGCAAGGAGGACCAGGTGTCGGCGGACCTGAAGAACGCCGGTGAAGACGTCAAGGACGCCTTCAAGCACTGAGCTCACACACGGCGAGCGGACACCTCGGTCAGTCAACGAGGTGGCCGCTCTGCTGGGATGAGGTGCACCGCGTCGGACGGGAGCGCCACTGGTGAGGGTCGACGGTCCGTTGCACGCCGAGAACCAGGGTGCGACAGTGAACCAAGGGAGAGGAGGGCCGCGGGAGATGGTCACGCACGTCGTCGACGCGGTTGTCATCGGCGCGGGTCCCAACGGGCTGGTCGCCGCCAACGCCCTCGGAGACGCGGGATGGGACGTGCTCGTGCTGGAGGCGCAGGAGGAGGTCGGCGGTGCGGTCCGCAGCGCCGAGGTCACCGCCCCGGGCTTCGTCACCGATCTGTTCAGCGCGTTCTACCCACTGGCGGCGGCGAGCCCGGTGATCCGCGACCTGCACCTGGACTCGCACGGACTGGAGTGGGTGAGGGCTCCTGACGTGCTGGCCCATACCCTCGAAGACGGCCGCACCGCAGTGCTGAGGCACCAGGCTGAGGACACCGCTGCCGGCCTGGACGAGTTCGCCGAGGGTGACGGCGCGGCCTGGCTGGGGCTCGTTGAGGAGTGGCAGCGTCTGCGTGACCCGCTCCTCGACGCGTTGTTCACCCCGTTTCCGCCCATCCGACCGGGCGTGCGGCTGCTGCGGACGCTGGGCACGCGCGGCACTCTCGACCTCACGCGCCTTGGACTGTCGTCGGTGCGACGCCTGGGGCAGGAGGTCTTCGCAGGCGACGGTGGGCCGTTGTTGCTCACGGGTAACGCCCTCCACAGCGACCTTTCGCCCGACGCGGCGGGGAGCGCGCTCTTCGGGTGGTTGTTGGCGATGCTCGGGCAGGACGTCGGGTTCCCCGTGCCGCGCGGTGGTGCCGGTCGCCTGGCCGGCGCGCTGCGGTCGCGGGCGGAGTCCGCCGGGGTGCAGTTCAGGACGGGGGTCGAGGTGACCTCGATCCAGATCGTCGGCGACCGGGCGGTCGGGGTGCGGTGCGCGGACGGCACCTCGGTGCGGTGCCGGCGCGCGGTCGTGGCCGATGTGTCCGCCCCACGCCTCTACACCCACCTCGTAGGGGACGCACTGCTACCGGACCGCCTGCGTCGGGACCTGCAAAGGTGCTTCCAGTGGGACCCGTCCACGATCAAGCTCAACTGGGCCCTGGACCGGCCCGTGCCGTGGAACGATCCGCGAGCGGCCGGTGCGGGCACGGTCCACCTGGGTGTCGGCGTCGACGGTTTCGTCGACTTCGCCGCCGACCTGAGCATCGGCCGGGACCCCGACCAACCGTTCCTCCTCCTCGGCCAGATGACAACGGCCGACCCGGAACGTTCCCCAGCCGGCACCGAGTCTGCCTGGGCCTACACCCACGTGCCACACGCGACGGACTGGCGTGGCGAGCGCCTCGATGCGCACGTGCAGAGGATGGAGGATGCCGTGGAGCGGGTGGCCAGCGGGTTCGGTGCCTGCGTGGTGGCCCGGCACGTGCAGTCGCCGGGGGAGCTCGAGGGCGCCGATGCGAACCTCGTCGCAGGCTCGATCAACGGGGGCACGTCCGCCCTCCACCAGCAACTCGTGTTCCGGCCCACCCCGGGCCTGGGTCGCCCGGAGACCCCGTTCGTCGGCCTCTACCTCGCCAGTGCGTCAGCCCATCCGGGCGGCGGGGTCCACGGCGCATGCGGATGGAACGCCGCTCTGGTCGCGCTTCGTGCGGCGGGCCCCACCGGCACCGTGCGACGTGCCCTGGCCCGGACCGCGTGGCGCAGGGTGTTGCCGCCGTGAGCTGGTGCCAGTGGGCCAAGAGAGCGTCAGGATGCCGGAGCGTCGGCCCCGGTGTGGCGTTCCACGAGGTAGGCCAACCGCTTGAGCGACTCCACGTTCCTCCGTCGGATCGGAGGTTGACGCCGGGGTCGGGGCAGCAGTGACCCGGGGCCGGAGACGGCATCCTCCGCGATCGAGACGACGCACCGGCCGTCGTCCAGTGCGGTGAGTCCGATGACGACCTCGGCCTCGCCCATCGGCCAACCGCGGGCCCTCAGGACGAGCTCGCGCCCCGGGTCGCGAGCCACGACCTCCGTGGTGTCATCCACCACAGCCGGCCACACCCCGAAGGAGTGGTGGATGCTGGCTCCCTCGGCCGGCCAGCTGAGGTCCACGGCACGAACCCGCGATGCGCCGACGACCCACGTGGGGTAGGCCCACCCGTCCGCGAGCACGTCCCACTCGGCATCCGCGTGGGCATCGACGGTGCGGGTCACCGCTTGGACCCTGATCCTCTCGGTCGTCATGGTGTCGAGTGCTCCTCATCGTTCGTCAGGGACATCGTGCGGCTCCAGATCCCGTGCACAGACTCACCCTCCGGGACGGGCTCGACGACGTTGCCCGGCCCGTCCGGCACGTCTTCGCGACCCACACCGCCGATGCGCATCAAGGGTGTGACGGTGCGGTCGAAGACGCTCGGCAGTGCCCTGAAGCCCAGGACCACGTCCCTGTCGGCGACGTCGCAGGACGTGACCAACGTTCGGACCCGGTGCACTCCGCCGCACCGTCCGCCAATGCCTCCGGCGAACGCGCCAGGAGCACCAGGTTGTGGCCGCGAGCCGACAGCCGAAGGGCCGTCGCGCGGCCGATCCCATTGGAGGCGCCCGTGAGCAGGACCGTGCGCCTCGAACTCGTCGTCAGGGCTGCAGAACCACCTTCACTCACCCGTCGTCCTTGGCCTGGAACATCGCGTAGCCGCGGGGGGCCTGTTCGAGCGGGAGGACTGGGCTGGCGAGGTCCTCAGGCTGGAGGGGGTCGGCAGGGTCCAGGAGTAGCGGCATGATGTCGTCGATCCAGCGCTTGACGTGGCACTGGCCCATGCGAACCGCGATGCCCCGGTCGAACATCTCCATCATCGGCATCGGGTCCACCTCGCCGCCGTAGACCCCGCTGATCGACACCGTGCCGCCGCGACGGACCGCCTTCAGGGCCGAGTGCAACGCCGCCAACCGGTCCACGGTGAAACGGTCGACCAGTGGTTTGGCGAGTCCGTCGGGCAGGAGTCCAACAGCGGTCTGGGCGAGCTTCGCCGCTGGGGAGCCGTGCGCCTCCGTGCCCACAGCGTCGATCACCCTGTCGGGCCCTCGGCCGCCGGTGAGGTCGAGCAGGGTCTCACTCACGTCGGTGACTTCTCGCAGGTCCACGGTCTCCACGCCGTGGCGTCGGGCCAACTCGAGCCGTTCGGGCACCAGGCCAACCCCGAATCACGCGCTCGGCACCGAGATGGAGTCCGATCCGGGTCGCGAACTGACCGACGGGGCCGAGCCCCAGCACGGCCAGGGTGCCACCGCGGGGGAGGTCTGCGAAGACCACCGCTTGCCACGCGGTCGGGATGATGTCGGGGAGGTCGAGGACGCGTGTGTCCGGGTGCTCGTCGGGGACCTTCACCGGCCCGAAGTGGGCCCGGGGGACACGCAGGAACTCGGCTTGTCCGCCGGGGACGGACCCGTGGAGGCTGGTGTAGCCGAAGAGCGCGGCCTTTGTCCTGGGCGCGGACCTGGGTGGTCTCGCACTGGGCGTAGAGCCCGCGGGGCGGCATCCGTCCTTGAGTGGTCGAGAAGGTGTTGCCACCGGAGGTACCCGGCTGGAGAGGATGCATGCAGGGCGCGGCTGCCGGTGGACTGCGGCCTTTGTGGGACGGGTTCCTTCAGGCGCGTCCTTCTCGCTCGGCGAGGGACTGACCCTCGCGCCAGGTGTCGATGAGGAGGTCACCGTCGCGGTAGGACGCCCGGGGCTCTCGACCGAGCACGGACGTCGCCTGCTGGTGCACGAGGGGGCCGTCGAGCGGGACGCCGACCGTAGGGTGCTGCCAGTGACAGAGGAGAAGCTCACCGTCGGGAGCGAGGCGAAGCAGGGCGCCCCGCAGGGTCGCGATGAGATCTGTCGGTGAGAGGAAGTAGCCGACCTCGCTGATGATCACGAGGTCGAAGGGGCCCTGCGGCAGGTCGCGTGGTGCGGTGCCCTGCACCACGGCGGCCCGGGGTGCTGCTCTTCGTGCGGATTGGACGGCCCTGGCGCTGGTGTCCATCGCGACCACCTCGCGAGAGCGCTTCGTGAGTGAGGCGGTCAGGCGACCGTCGGCGCACCCGATCTCGAGCACCCTTTGGTACGAGGGGCGCTCGAGAAATGCCGTGATGAGGGTCAGTCGACGGCTCTCGTAGAAGGAGTCCTCGAAGCGCCACGGATCCTCGCGGCCGTCGTACATCCGCTCGAAGCCCTCTCGACGGTCCTCCATGGCGCGGGTGCGCTCTCCGTCGGCCTGGGTCGGCAGCACCCCGTGCGGGTCGAGCAGGGTCTCCACCAGCCGGCTCGCCCGCTCGCGAAGCCCGGCGTCGAGCACTGGCCCGCGGCCCACTGAACTTCCGGGCAGACCGCCTGTCTCGGTCTGAGACCGGAACTCCTCCAGCGCGGCCCGCTTGCGCCAGCCACCGGTGCCCGTGACGTCGACGGTCATGACCGGCGCCCAGTCCAGCTCGGCGGGTGAGGACCAGTGCCACATCCAGATCGGGTAGTACGCAAGTGCGGCCCCCGAGACCGAGACCGCCTCGAGCGCCGCCCTGCCGACGGCGTCGTGGTCCCCGTGTCCGTCGTGCAGCCACGGGGCGATCACCAGAGTGCCCGCTCCGACCCTGGCCGTGATCTCGACCACGAGGGTCGCCTCGACGTGCGCGACCCGCGTGTCGGGCAGCTCGAGGTGGACGACCCTCGCCCGTGGGGCCAGCCCGCTCAAGGCCCGTTCACTCTCCCGTCGTCGGATGGCTGCCAGCCCACCTCGTGAGGCCTCGCCCACAAGGTCGTGCGACCGCTCGCCGCTGGTGGCGATGAGGACCGTGAGATCGGCGCCGAGATCCGACAGGTCTGAGATGAGTCCCCCGACGCCGATGGTCTCGTCGTCCGGGTGAGCAGCGAGCACCATGACGTGCGGATGCCGGCGCACCACTTCCGGGAGGTCCAGGGAGGGCACACCGTCCCACTCCTGCGCGAGCCACCACCGCTGCTCGGTCGTGGCGGGGTCGTGCCTGGAGAAGCGAGCACCCTCGCTGTCATCGAGGTTCACGCCCACCGCCGACTTCGGCCCGCGACACCATCTGGCCCAAGCGAGCCAGGTCGCGCTCGGCATGGTGTTGCCTCAGGTAGAGGGTCAGGTCGGCGACCCGGGCGGCGTGCTCGCCGTCCAGCGCCAAGGGGGCCGGCCCCAAGGCGTGCCCCACGACGGTGAGCACTTCCTCGGCGACCGCGGCGACGTGCGCCCTGACCCGAGCGGCGAGCACCGCCGCCGCCTCAGGTGCGCTACCCGGGTCGTCGATGTGCCTGGCGGCGTCTGCGAGCACGAGCTGGGCACCGTGCAGCAGCACGTCGCAGCGACCGAGGTGGGTCAGGGCGATCTGGTCCGGGGTCCGGGCGGATGCGGCCCTCCAGAGTGTGCCGGCGAGCGCGGCCGCGGCTCCGAACCAGATCGCTGCCACGCCAATGGCACCCCAGAAGAATCCGGGACGCTCCAGATACCATCCCGGACCGCCGATCGCCCGTGCGCTGTGCCCGTGGAACGTCAGGGTGCCGGTGCTGATCTCACGAAGGCCTCGGGGCTGCCAGGAGCCGCCGTCGAACGAGACACCGCCGCTGCGCAGGCCCACTGCGAAGAGGCGTTGCGCACCTGACTCGTCGGCCGCGGTCACCAGCGCGTGCGAGACACGCCCACCCAGGGAGCACCACGCCTTGGACCCGGACAACGACCATTCGCCCTCGCGTCCCCGCGGCCCGGTGGCACGAAGTGACGCGCCGGGCGCGGACGCTGCGTACACCCCCCAGGTGTAGGGGCCCGTGATCTCGGGGACCGCGTGCCCGGCTCGCCGCGCCTGCGCCAGGATGGCGGTTGCATCAAGATGGGGCTCGGCTGCCCGTGCCGTGCTCAGGTCGACGCTGCCCAGGGTCGCGAGGGCGCGGATGAGCGGCGTCGAGTCGGTCCCCAAGCCCTCGGCGAGCGACTCGAGAGAGCGTGCGACGCACAGGGCTTGATCGAGATCCCCTGTGGCGGTTCGTGCCTGCGCCGTCAGGCGCGGGTCCCCCCAGGTCGAGAACCCCCAGGGGGTGTTTTCATGCATGGTCAGGAGCCTAGGCCGAGGATGCCGCCGGCGGCCCACCCATAGAGGTGGGTGCGGACAGTCCGTCGCTCGGGTCAACCCTCGACAGGGCGTTTGGCGATCGGGCGGCCGGGGCACCTGTCGCCCCCTGACCTCCCATCGAGACTCCTTCTGGCTCCACCGGTCGCCCCGCCAGCCGCGATCCCTGGGACACACACCCTGCCGGCGGCCACGACCGTGCTGGTCGTGGGCGCTGGCCTGACGGGGCTGTGTACCGCCCTCCTGCTCACCCGCCGGGGGATGGACGTCGTGGTGGTTGGGGCGCGGCGGGTCGGCGACGGCACGACCGGACACAGAACCGCCCAGGTGAGCCTGGTCCAGGGCAGCGTGCTCAGTCGAATGAGACGCCACCCCGGCGAGGACTCGGTCGCCGCCTACGTGGCGGGCAACCGAGTGGGTCAGGGGTGGTTGCTGCAGGAACTCCACGCGGGGAACGTTCCGGTGGAGGGACGCGATGCCGTGACCTACGCGGTGACGAAGGAGGGGCGCAGCGCGTCAGCGACGAGGCCGAGGCGGCACCGTCCGCCGGGTTGCCGGTGACGAACCTGAGCCGGACCGAGATGCCGTTCCCGGTCACCGCCGCGATCACGCTGGCCGACCGGGCCCAGTTCGACCCCGTCGTGGTCCTGGTCCACCTGCGCGCTGAGGTCCTCGCGGCTGGTGGAGAGGTCGTGGAGGACGCTCGGGTGCAGCATGTCGGCTGGCGTCGACCCTGGATGATGTCGACCTCGGCCGGGGAGATCACCGCGCAGCGCATCGTGTTGGCGACCCAGACCCGGTGCTCGATCGGACGATGCACTTCACGGGCCTGCGGGCTCAGCGGTCCTACGCGAGCCCGTACTGCGTCGGCACGTCCCCGGCATCCGGGATGTCGCGTCAGCGATGTCGTTCAGTCTCTCGATCGGCGGGCGGCTGCTCGGGGACCGGGTGGTGCGGGCGAGCCCCGCGTCGGCACCAGCGCGCTACGCCGTGATGCTGTTCGTGCTGCAACTCGCGTTCGGTGTGTTCGGTCCGAACCCGATCAGTGAGCTGCTGACCGCCATCATCGCGTTCCTGCCTGCCCTCATCGTGGCCATCATCATCACCGTCATCGCCTCGGCCGTCGCAGCCGCGGTCAAGACCCTCATCGAGGGAAGCCTCGGGGGACTGTCCTACGGCAAGACCCTCGCCAACATCGCCGCGGTCTTCATCCTCGGCCTGGGCATCATCGCGGCCCTGAACCCGGTCGGCATCGCCACCACCGTGACCACCCCCGTCCTTGTTGCGGTGCTTGCCACCATCGGCGGCATCCTGGTCGTCGGCGTGGGTGGTGGGCTGGTGAGGCCATGCAGTCCCGTTGGGAGTCCTACCTCACCACCGCCGAGGAGGTGGCCCCCAAGGTCAAGGCCCATGTCCAGAACGCTCCCAGCGTGAAGGAACAGGCCGCGAACGCCAAGGACAAGGCACAGGCGTCCTTCGCCGACGCCGGGCGCAGCGAGCGCTCCACCCCAACCACCACGGGGTACGACCAGCGCGGGACGGGCTCCGCTGACAGCACGCAGTAGAT
>JBDSVV010000043.1:0-7030 GCA_039927035.1 Ornithinibacter sp.
ATGGCGCCACCGGTGCCCAGCGTGGCGACGAGCCACGCGACCAGCCCGGCACCGACGAGGGCGGCAGGCGGCCGCTGCCGCCGCGCGACGGCGTACCCGCCGACGATGACGCCGGCGAGGACCAGCGCGCCGATGCCGAAGCGGAGCATCACCTGCAGCCCGGCGTCGCGGATGGCCAGGCTCAGCTCCTCCGGGCCGGGTCGCAGGGTCGACAGGCTCACGTTGGGCCGGGAGAGCACGTCGGCAATGCTCGCCTTGACCTGAGGGACGGTGCGGATTCCGGGCGCAGCGCCTGAGAAGGACACCACGGCATCCCCGAAGGTCGTGGTGGCGACCAGGTCGGCGTTCTCCCGGGGGTCGGCCACGAGGCTGACGCTGGCCTGGTAGTTCCGGGTCTGCGCGGTGACCGGCGCGATCTGGGTGGCTGCGACCCCGGCACCGGCGCAGAAGGGCACGAGCAGCATCGTCGCGAGGAGGTTCTTCAGCGGCCGGGAGCCGAGGCGGTGACCTGCCCACCACCAGGTGCCGACGGCAGTGACCAGTGGCCACAGCACGGTCAGGAGTGCAACGGCGCGCTCGTGCAGGCCGAAAGCCGACCAGCCGAGCGCCGTGCCGAGGCCCAGCGACGCGACGGCAGCCGTCATCACGACCGCCGCGGCGCGGGCCACCCGTGGGCCCAGCACCGGCGGTCCACCCTCGCGGGCCGCGAACCACGGCCAGAGCGCCAGCAGGACGAACGACGTCGTGGCTACAGCAGTGTGCGCGAGCGAGGGCTCGCTGCGCGACGGCAACGGGATCGCGGCAACCAACAGGGTCGCCAGACCGCCCGCGGCGAGGACGACGCGTCCCCGGGAGCGCGCGCCAGCCAGCGCCCAGGCCGTCACGAGGTGGGCCAGACCGGTCAGGACGAGGGCGGTCTCCATGACCCATCGGTGCGGCGTCGCCGTCGCCGCGAGCGCGCTGATCGACTCGGACCGGGCATCGAACCCTCCTGACTGCATCGCTGCGGCCCACGTCCAGCCGCCCACCAGCGAGACCACGGCCACCGTCGCGCTGATGACGGCGAGCCGGGGGTGTGCGGTGGGTCGAGCCATGCGTTCCAGACTAGGTGGAGGTCACCGGTCCACCGAGGTCAGCGTGTCTCGGTCGCGCCCGAGAGGATGCCGGCCGCAGCGAGGTCGTGGGTGGCACACACTGCGAGCCCGGGCAGCCGGGAGGCCAGCCCCTCGACCAAGGTGGTGGACTCACGCAGCGCACCAGGGCTCCCGATGCCCGGGAGGTGGTCACACCCGAAGTGGGGGGCGTCGAAGGTCAGGTCACCCACGAGGATCACCGGGTCGAGACCCTCGCTGCGCACCAGCATCGAGATGGAGCCCGTCGTGTGGCCCGGCGTCGGGAGGAGAACCATCGACCCGTCGCCGAAGAGGTCGAAGCCTGTGGTGAACGGTGCGATGTCGGAGCCCGTCAGGTGCTCGAACTCGACCTGCCGCCAACGGTCCCCGCCGACCTCGATGTGGCGGCGGAGGTAGCCGTTGACCTCTGCGCCGAGCGCCTGCATCGCCTTCCACTCCGTGGCGGACACCAGGAGCTCGGCGTTCGGGACGTCGGCGACGCACCCCATGTGATCCTGATGCAGGTGTGACGTCACGACGTGGGTCACCGTCGCCGGGTCGTGACCGTTCGCCCGCAGTAGCGTCGCCAGGGTCTCGGACTCATCGATGCTGAACTCGGCCAGGCGGCGGTAGACCAGGCCGGCGACCCCGCCGGGGTAGTAGCCGTCATCGGTGACCGAGCGCCGGTCCTGACCGGCGTCGAAGAGCACCAGGCCGTGTGCGTGCTCGATGACGAAGACGTTGATCGGCAATGGCTCGCTCCACTCCCGTGAGGTGAGCAGCCACAGCGGCAAGGGTTTCCAGTTGCGCTGGCCGTGCTCGGGGCGGATGCGCACCGAGCCGGTGCTGATCACGGTGATGTTCCGGATCGGGCCGCGGTCGGCGCCGGGAGTCATGTCTTCGAGAGTAGGGCACCGCAACCCCTTTCGTCAGGCGCTGTTTGGCTATTGCCCTCGGAGACAGGCGGTTGTCACAATGAGGGTCATGACGGAGGTGGGGGAGCAGGGGCGAACCTTCCCGCGCCCGCGGCGCACGGTGACCGGCGGGAACACCACGGGACGGATGACTGCCCTCACGCTCTTCACGCCGATCAGGGGTCCGTGGGTGCGGGTGCTCCGGGTGGCACTCGGCGTGGCCCCACGCCTGCCGATCCGCTCGCACATCATCCAGTTCAACTTCATCAAGTTCGTGCGCTGGACCGTCGTGGATGCGTTGGACGACGAGCACCTCCACCATTCCTACCTGTTCTTCGAGAGCAACTTCGACGGGCCGTGGCAGCACTACATCGATGCCTTCGCCTACGTGATCCCCTTCGACATCAGATTCGTCTGGGGGCGAGGCATCGACTTCCCGTACCCACCTCCGGCAGAGCCGTTGAAGGCATGGATCGCGCGGAACAGCATGGAGGGCGGCACCTACTACTGCGCGCACGAGGAACTCTCGACCCGGCAGATCCAGAGCGCGCTCGCCATCCAGGAAGCCTTCGAACCGTTGCGGGCCCTGGCCCCGACGTCGGCCCCCGATGAGTTCGGGACCGCGTTCGAGCGGTTCCTCACCGATCAGCAGGCCCACCTGTGAGCGCCACGGTCGGTAGCCCGTGCCCGGGCCCGGGCGTCGCGGCCGGGCAGGGGGCCTGACGCCATGGCGAACCGCACCGGGACGGCATACGCGCTCACGACGTTCGCCAGGATCCGAGCGGGCCACGAGGACGAGCTCGAGGACCACCTCGCGGCGATGCCGCGCGGTGCCGCGTCCCCGCTCGCGCGCATCGGCTCGCTGCACCTCTCGCGGCTGCAGATCTTCCGAGAGCTGGTCTTCCAGGGCCCTAACCAGCGGCACCGGGACTCGCTACGGCACGCCCACCTGGTCTTCACGGCAACCTTCAACGGCGATCTGGGCGTCTTCCTCGAGGAGCTGCGCACGGCGGTGCCCGAGTGCGACGACTGGTGGGGCGCCTGCGTGGGGTTTCCCGGCCGCGACGACGGCGCTGCCTTCGCGGCATACGTCAGGTCCCTCCAGGTCGACACGGGTCTGTTCCAGACGCCGATCCCCACGACCACCGTCGCAGAGGTGCGAGAGGCGGCCGCGTTGCGCGAGAAGGTTCTCGACTTCGCCGTCGCCACACAGGGAGTGGATGCCGCGGAGCTCCACGCGCGCTTCACGGAGACCTTCTGATGGCCCACTCCCGCAACCTTCCCCGCCGCGACTCGGTGGCACCCGACGTCGAGGCCTCGGACATCCAGGGCGGGGTGCTGCGCGCGTACACCCTGCCGGCGGCGGCCTACCTGTTCTTGCGCATCAAGGACGTCGCCAAGGCCTGTCGGCTGCTCGAGCGGGCACTGCCACAGGTGATGACGGCGGAGTCGTGGACGACCCCCCCACAGACGACGATGAACGTGTCTCTCACCTACGAGGGTCTCGAGAAGCTGGGGCTGGACCCGGTCCTGCTCGCCTCGTTCCCCGACGTGTTCAGACAGGGGATGGCCGCCCGCGCAGGTCAGCTCGGGGACCGTGGGCCCAGCGCCCCTGAGCACTGGCACGTCCGTGACGCCGACGTGCTCGTCACGGTGTATGCCGCCGACGCCGAGACCCTGCAGGACGCGCTGGCGGAGGTGCTGACGCGGGACGTCGAGGACGGCGTCGAGCCGGTCTACCTCCAGCTCGCCCTCGACCGGCCCGCGGGTCAGGACCAGTTCGGCTTCGCGGATGGGCTCTCGCAGCCGTCGTTCACGGGCACCGGGGTGTCGGGGCGCCCGGGCGACGGTGTGCCCGACGGTTCGGGTGGCTGGCGGGATGTGGCCGTCGGAGAGGTGCTGCTGGGTTATCAGGACGAGGACGGTGCCCTGCCTGCGGCGCCCCTGCAGCCCTTTGATCGCAATGGAACCTTCGTCGTCGTGCGAAAGCTGCAGGCCGACGTCTCGACCTTCCGGAGACTGCTGGCCACGTCGGACTACCCGGGCGGCCCCGACCAGCTCGCCGCAAAGATCCTGGGCCGCTGGCCCGATGGCACCCCGCTCGCACTCTCGCCCGACCGGCCGGATGCTGCCATCGCCGGCGACCCCTCGCGGGTGAACGACTTCACCTACGCCGGTGACCCGCTCGGTCTGGGCTGCCCGGTGGGGGCGCACGTCAGGCGAGCCAACCCTCGGGACTCGGCGGGCTTCTTCGGGGGCCGACTCAGCAGCCGACACCGGATCGTGCGCCGCGGTCGTGCCTACGGCGCGCCGATGGAGCCTGGGCGCACCGACGACGACGGGGTCGACCGGGGCCTGGTGTTCGTCTCGTTCCAGGCGGACATCTGGCGCCAGTTCGAGACCATCCAGGCGTTGTGGATCGACGACGGCAACCCCTTCTCGCTGGGAGCCGACAAAGACCCTCTGGTGGGTGAGTCGCACGCCATGGTGAACACCTTGAAGATCCCTGGCCACCCGCCCCACTTCGTGCGCCCGATGCCGCGGCTCGTCACGACCAGGGGCGGGGCCTATCTCTACCAGCCTTCGATCGGCGCGCTGACCTACCTCGCATCATTGGGCGCGGGAGTCGCCAGGTGAGCGCCGCCGGCAGGTTGCCGCTCCCGCCGGGGCGGCTCGGGATGCCGTGGCTCGGGGAGACCTTGGCGATCCTGCGCAGCAACCACGGCTTCCACCGGGACCGGGTCGCGCGCTACGGCCCGATCTACAAGACCCGGATCCTGGGCAGCACCTTCGTCGTGTTCTCGGGGCACGAGGCCTTCCACACCTTCGCCACCGACCCCCGGATCCGCCGGGGAGACGCAGACGCCCTGCCCACCCGGCAGATCTTCCGCGGCTCCGTCGCGCTCTACGACGGGGGTGACCAGGCGGCTCGCAAGGGCGTCATGCTGGCCGGACTGTGGGAACGGGAGGCGATCGGGGCATACCTGGGGCGCATGCAGCACCTGATGGAGCGAAGCATCGAGGACTGGGCCCGCCGCGCCCGGGTCACCCTGCGCCCGGAGCTGGAGCTGTGGTCGGACCGGCTCGCGGGCGCGATCATCACCGGCGACACCAGCGAGGAGCACGCTGCCGAGCTGCATCAGGTCATCACGGACATGCAGGGAGCATTCATGGCTCCGCCCTTTCCCATCCCGGGGACCACCTACGGGCGCGCGATCAAGGGTCGCAACCGGCTTGGCGTGATCGTGCAGGGGGCGATCCAACGACACCGCACGGGGGAGTGGGACGACGTGACCTCGCGGATGCTCGACGCGGCCCGTGCGGCCGGCATCCCGGAGGAGTCGGTGGCCGCTGACATCAGGCACCTGATGTTCACCGCGCAGCCCGGCTACTCGGTGCCGCTGCTGCTCGCCACCCTCGCGCTCGCCGAGCACCCCGAGGTGCGCGAGCGGGCCCGCGCCGAGGTGCTCGACGTCGCGCCCTATGGCCCGATCACCATGGAGCAGGTCGACGCGCTTTCCTACCTCCTGCAGGTCTCCAAGGAGCTGCGCCGCTACTACGCCATGAACGCCACGACCTTCTTCGGCCGGGTGCAGGAGGACCTCGAGGTCGGTGGCTTCCGCATCCCGGCCGGCTGGAGTGCGATGGGCGCGGTCCACATGACCCTTCACAACCCCGCGGAGTTCCCCGAGCCGGACCGTTTCGACCCCGACCGGTTCACCCTCGAGCGCGAGGCGACGTTCCCGCCGGGTCGCTACGTGCCGCACGGCGACGGACCCCCCACCGCGCACCGCTGCGCGGGTGAGGACATCGTGACCGTGACGATCCAGGTCTACCTGGCCGTGCTGCTGCGCAGTGTGACCTGGAGCCTCCCCGAACAGGACCTCGGAATGACCAATGAGGTCTTCCCGGTGCCCACGAGCGGCCTGGTGGTGGACGTGCGACCGGTAGGCCGGGAAGACGACGACTGACCGGCATCCGACCCAAGTGGGCGCGCGGTCGTCCGAGACGAGTGAGTCCACTGGCGTGATGGGAGCGGGTGCCGGTGTCTGACATTGACGCCAGCCACCAGTCACGAGTTCTCGCGGTCCTCATGCGATGTGCCGCTGCGTCCTTTCGTAGCCCAGATTGGGCGCGTCCCGAGGCGCCCGCCCGCCCGTTGTCCTCCGGGCCATACGACTCGGCGACCGCCCCTGATTCTGGGAGCGTTCGACCCGCAAGCCTGAGTTGAGTGGTCTACGCGTGTCGTCCGAGGCGTGGCAGAGTGCCCACCTTTCCATGGCCAGGGACACAACTCAGCCGGCATGACCTGACTGGTGCTTCGCAGCGCGGCAGCTGCTTGTCATGCCAGGCCGTTCTGGTAGGCCAGGATGACCAGCTGGATTCGATTACGGGCACCGAGTTTGGCCAGCGTGTGAGCGACGTGGGTCTTCACGGTTGTCTCGGACACGAACAGCGCGCTTGCTATCTCTTGGTTGCTCTGACCGCGGGCCACTCGAACGAGGACCTCCAGCTCTTTGGGAGTCAGCCGATCGAGACCGGCGGATGGCTGGGGTGGGTCGGGTTTGCTCAGATGGACCTGGACCAGTTGCCTCAGAACTGACGCTTCCAGAGTCGCGTCACCAGCTGCGACTGCGCGAATAGATGCCAGAAGTGATCCTCGGGGGGCGTCCTTGAGCAGAAAACCGCTGGCACCTGCTCGAAGGGCTTCAAGGACGTTGGTGTCCGTCCCGAACGTCGTCAAGATCAGGATGCGCGTCTCGACGCCGGCAGCGACCAGGCGTCGGGTTGCTTCCAGCCCGTCGACCTCCGGCATTCGGATATCCATCAAAGCGACGTCGGGCTTGACAGTGAGAATCAGGCCGACAGCTTCCGCGCCATCGGCGGCGGTTCCGACGATCTGCATGTCCGGCTCAGCGCTGAGGATGGCCGACAGGCCGGCGCGAATGAGTTCCTGGTCATCGGCGACGGCAACTCGGATCATTGGGCGGGCTGCGCTGGGAG
>JBDSVV010000044.1:0-3031 GCA_039927035.1 Ornithinibacter sp.
GTTCACCCCGGCGCTTTCAACCTCGCCACGCTCGATGGCTTCGACGGTGACCTGCACCCGGGCCGCCCCCGCCCCAGCGGACACCTCATCAGCGAGGGTCATCAACTCAGCGAGCTCCGCACCCGACGCCTGATGCACCACCCGACCAAAACCCGCGAGTGCGTCCCGGGCCGCGAGCATCGCCGAGCGGGTCTCCGCGAGGCTCTTCAGGGGCTGGTCCATACCCCAAATTGTATAGCACACCCGTTCGAGGTGCAAGCATCGAGGGTGACGAGTTCGCTTACAACAGAATCTGATTCATGTGAACGAGAGTTGCGGGTCACACACGTCGCATGGGTCTCGGGAGTCACGCGTCACCCCGCAAACCAACCCCAATCGGGTTCACGCTCACCGGTAGCTCACCAACTCAGCTCGGGGTCGGACCACCGGCGCTCGCCACCCGGAGAACGAGGTCCACGACGCGGTCGACGAGGTCAGCCCCGCTGGGGTCGAACCAGGTGATTCGCGGGTCTGCACCGAACCACGACTCCTGCCGCCGCACGAGACGCCGGGTGCGCAGGGTCGTGTCGATGACGGCTTCCTCGGGGGTCATGAGCCGGTCGATGACCGCGAGGGCCTGGGCGTAGCCCACCGCTCGCCGCGCGGTGACACCCTCTCGCAGCCCTGCCCGCTCCAGGGCTCGAGTCTCCTCGATGAGACCGTCGGCGAACATCCGAGAGGTTCTGGCCCCGATCCGCTCGTCGAGCACCGGCCGAGGCAGCCTGAGCCCGACAAGTACGGTGGGAGAGACGAACTCGCGCCGGGGCATCGTCGCGGAGAACGGCTGACCGGTGATCGCGATGACCTCGAGGGCCCGCACGATCCGCCGGGTGTTGTTGCCCTCTATGGCGGCCGCAGCCTCAGGGTCGGCCCGCGCCAGCTCGGCACGCAGACCCGCGACCTCCCCGGCATCCGCCCTGTCCTGCAGGCCCTGGCGCACGGCGGGGTCGGTCGGGGGGATCTCGAGCCGGTCCAGGGCCGCGCGCACGTAGAGCCCCGAACCGCCGACGACCACCGCGAGTGACCCTCTCCCCCGGACTGCCTCGATGTCGGCCCGGGCCGCCTGCTGGTACGCGGAGACGCTGGCCTCCTGCGTCACGTCCAGGACGTCGACCTGGTGGTGGGGTATGCCGTCCCGCTCCACGAGCGGGACCTTGGCGGTGCCGATGTCCATCCCCCGGTAGAGCTGGGAGGCATCTGCGCCCACGACCTCACCGCCGAGCCGGCGGGCGAGCCTTATCCCCAGGGTGGACTTCCCGGTGGCCGTCGCTCCGACCACTGCGATGATGACTGGGGTGTCAGTCGACACGCTCCCCCTCGGGCGTCTCCTCGTCGTGTCCGAACGGGTCGCGGTCCGTTCCCGGCTCCCAGCTGAGACCGGGCTCACCCCACCCGTTGGCCTTCACTGTCTTCTTCGCCCGACGAGCCCACTTGCCCTGCAGCCGGTCGACGTAGAGGAAGCCGTTGAGGTGGTCGTACTCGTGCTGGAGCATCCGGGCGAACCATCCGGTGGCCTCGTAGCGCAGGTCGTGGCCCGCCAGGTCCTGGCCGGTGAGCACGGCGCTCTCCCCCCGCCGGAGCGGGAAGGACTCCCCCGGCACGGAAAGGCACCCCTCGACCTCCTCGTCGGGGTCGGGGTCACCCACGACCGGCTTGCTGGCGGAGAGGAAGGGGTTGATGACCACGCCGCGCGGGGGGATGCCGTCCTCGTTGCCGAGCTGCCAGGTGAAGATCCGCAGGCCGACACCGACTTGTGGTGCCGCCAAACCGACCCCCCTTGCCGCGTCCATCGTCTCGAACATGTCGGCGACGAGGTCACGCACCTCGTCATCGATGACCTCGACGGGCTGGGCGCGACGGTGGAGGACGGGCTCGCCGGTGATGACGACGGGACGGATGGCCATACCGACGATTCTTCCAGAGCGGGTGCGGGGGACAGGACGCGCACACCGGCAGGGTGGCGGCGACCAGAGCCACCTGATCGGGCCTGCACAGATCAAGGGACTGGCATTCAGGGATGATTCGGTGTTTGCTGGTGGGTGCCCCCCGCGGGGCAGACATGTTCCCGAACGAGAGGAGGTCGCATGAGTTTCTTCGACAGCGCCAAGGAGAAGTTGGGTGACCTGAGCAAGGACCATCCCGACCAGGTCGAGAAGTTCAGCGACCAGGCCATCGAGCACGGTGGAGACGCCGCCGACAAGGCCACGGGCGGGAAGTACGCCGATCAGGTCGACTCTGCACAGAGCAAGGCCGACGAGTCCATCGGCGACGCCTGACCTCTCCTACGACGCAACCGAGACCCCCGACCGTTCGGTCGGGGGTCTCGGCCGTTCGGACGGTGTTCGGGCAATCGGCTCGATTCATCCGGCCCGGGGCCGCGCGCGCCCCTACGGTGGGTCGACTCCCACCACCCTCGACCGAAACGGGACGACGTGCCCCACTACACCACCGGGCTGCCGAAGCTGGACCTCGAGCCCTTCGACGCCACACCACTGTGGGAAGCCGCTCGCTCCTCGCAGCCCAAGCCGCCCACGAGGGCACGGAGTCTTCGATCGCGGCTCGCCCTGACGGTCGTCATCCTCGGGGCCTTCGGTGCCCTGGGCGCTGCCCTCGCGCTCGTCCTGTAGGAGCGTCAGGCCGAGCAGGTAGGTGCGGCAGGGCTGTTCAACGGCTGGCCGACCACGGGCATACCGAGAGAGACCGCGGGCTTCCCGGGCACGGGAGCATCCTGGAGGCCGGCCCAGGCATCCCCGCCCGTGGTGCGGCGCACGTCGTACGCACCGCCGCGCACCCCGCTGTCGGCGACGAGGTGGTGCGGGGCGCCATACGTGACCCCGACGGTGACGACATCACCCGGGCGGGGTCGCTGCCCCCCCTCGGGCACCGCGAAGTGGACCAGCCGGTTGTCCCTGGCGCGACCGGACATCCGCGCGGTCTCGCCGTCCTTGCGGCCCTCACCCGGTGCCACGAGCACCTCGACCTCGCGGCCCTC
>JBDSVV010000045.1:0-13184 GCA_039927035.1 Ornithinibacter sp.
GGAGGAGACCGACTCCGCCGTGGCCCGTGCGGTCGAGGTCGGGCCCAGCTGGCGAGCGGTCACCCCTGCGGACCGCGGGATGCTGCTCCGGCGCTTCGCCGACACGGTCGAGGCCCATGCCGAGGAACTGGCCATGCTGGAGGTCCGAAACGCCGGGCACACCATCGGCAACGCCCGGTGGGAGGCGGGCAACGTCGCGGCGGTCCTGGGCTACTACTCCGCCGCTCCTGAGCGACTCTTCGGCCGCCAGATCCCTGTCGCGGGGGGCATCGACGTCACGTTCAAGGAGCCGCTCGGCGTCGTGTCGGTGATCGTCCCCTGGAACTTCCCCATGCCGATCGCCGGCTGGGGGATGGCGCCCGCTCTCGCCGCCGGCAACACCGTGGTGCTCAAGCCGGCAGAGCTGACGCCGCTCACGGCGATGCGGCTGGCCGAGCTCGCCCTGGAGGCCGGCCTCCCTGAGGGGGTGTTCACCGTGCTGCCGGGCAAGGGTTCGGTGGTGGGGGAGCGGTTCGTCACTCATCCCGACGTGCGCAAGGTCTGTTTCACCGGGTCGAGTGCGGTCGGTCAGGGGATCATGCGCAAGGCTGCCGACCAGCTCAAGCGGGTGACTCTCGAGCTCGGCGGCAAGTCGGCCAACATCGTCTTCGCGGATGCCGACCTCGACCAGGCCGCATCCGCCGCACCGATGAGCTTCCTCGACAACGCCGGTCAGGACTGCTGTGCCCGCACGCGGATCCTCGTGCAGCGCAGCGTGTTCGACGCGTTCATGGAACGCTTCGAGGCAGCGGTCAAGGCGGTGGTGGTCGGTGACCCGGGTCAGGAGGCGACTCAGATGGGTCCGCTGGTCAGCTCTCAGCAGCGCGACACGGTCCGAGGTTTCGTCGAGGAAGCCGCAGCGGGTGGTCACGACGAGGTCGATGTCGCCTTCCGAGGCAGCGCGCCAGATGGTGTCGGCTGGTGGTACCCCCCGACGGTCGTGCTGCCCCGGGGGACCCAGGACCGGGTCTGGCGCGAGGAGGTGTTCGGGCCGGTCGTGGCGGTGATGCCCTTCGACGACGAGGCCGACGCCATCGCCAAGGCCAACGACACGGCATACGGTCTGGCCGGCTCGATCTGGACCCGCGACGTGGGGCGCGCCATCCGCGTCGCGCGAGGCGTCGACGCCGGCAACCTCTCGGTGAACAGCCACAGCGCGGTGCGCTACGGCACCCCCTTCGGTGGGTTCAAGGCCAGCGGGATCGGGCGCGAGCTGGGGCCGGACGCGCTCGACGCGTTCACCGAGGTCAAGAACGTCTTCATCGACACCCGGGAATAGGAGTGGGAATGGCAGGCAGGCTCGAGGGAAAGGTCGCAGTCGTCACGGGCGGCTGCTCCGGGATCGGACTGGCGACCGTGAGGAGGTTTGCGCAGGAAGGCGCTCGGGTCGTCATCGGCGACCTCGCGGACGCCGCCGGTGAGGCCCTCGCGGAGGAGGTCGGAGGTGCGTACGTGCACTGCGACGTCGCCGACAAGGATGACGTCGACGCGCTCTTCGCCGCGGTGGTGGAACGCTTCGGCCGGCTCGACATCGCGTTCAACAACGCGGGCATCAGCCCGCCGGAGGACGCCTCGATCCTCGACACCGACCTCGAGGCATGGCGCCGTGTGCAGGAGGTCAACCTCACCTCCGTCTTCCTGTGCTGCAAGGCGGCCCTGACGCACATGGTCGCGCAGGGCTCCGGATCGATCATCAACACCGCGAGCTTCGTCGCGGTGATGGGTGCTGCCACGTCACAGATCTCATACTCCGCCTCCAAGGGTGGGGTGCTCTCGATGAGCCGCGAGCTCGGTGTGCAGTTCGCCCGCCAGGGCATCCGCGTCAACGCGCTGTGTCCCGGGCCGGTGAACACCCCACTGCTGCAGGATCTCTTCGCGTCTGATCCCGAGCGCGCCGAGCGCCGCCTCGTGCACGTGCCGATGGGTCGGTTCGCCGAGCCGGAGGAGATGGCCAACGCCGTGCTGTTCCTCGCCTCCGACGAGTCCAGCTTCATGACCGCGTCGACATTCCTCGTCGACGGCGGCATCTCCGGCGCCTACGTCACCCCGCTGTGAGCGGTCGTCGGCCGGTCATCGGGGTCACCTGCTACGTCGAGGACGTGGATCGCCACCCCTGGGTTGGTCAACGCAGCACGGTGCTCCCACACGGATACGTGGAGCACGTCGAGAGGGCCGGGGCGCTCGCGGTGCTGCTGCCCCCTCGGGTCGACGCCGACGAGGCGATGGCTGCAGAGGTGCTCGACCGGGTCGATGCCCTGGTGATCGCTGGTGGGGTCGACGTCGACGCAGCCCGGTACGGCGGCACGCCGCACGAGACGTCGCAGTCGCCCCGGCCGGACCGTGATGCCTGGGAACTTGCGTTGGCCCAGGTCTCTGCCGAGCGGGGTCTCCCCGTGCTGGGGATCTGTCGCGGCATGCAGGTCATGGCGGTGGCAGCCGGTGGCGCCCTGCACCAGCACCTCCCCGATGTCGTCGGGCACCAGGCACACAGCCCCACACCCGGGGTCCACGCGTCACACCACGTCGGTGTCGTCGAGGGCACCCGGCTCGCCGGGATCCTCGGCACAGAGCCGCTCGACGTCCCCACATATCACCACCAGGGGGTGCGCGCCGACTCAATGGTCGGCACGGCTTACGTCCCCTGCGCCTGGCACGAGGACGGCACGATGGAGGCGATGGAGGACCCGGCATCACGCTTCCGGCTCGCGGTGCAGTGGCACCCCGAGATGGGGGAGGACGGGCGGCTCTTCACTGCCTTGGTGGCCGCGGTGCGCGCACTGGGGCCTTCCGCGCGCACAATGGGCGGGTGACCAGACTCAACCGGATCGCCATCGCCGCCGGCGCGGCCAGCGCCCTGGGCGCCCTCGCGGTGACCGGACGCAACGTCAACGCCGCCATGGGTGCTCGCCCTGACGGGGTCAGGCTCGAGCGGATGAAGCGCTCACGGAGCTTTCGCGCTGGCGCCTTCCACAACTCCTCTCGCAGCGCGTCGTCGATGCCCCAAGGGCAGCGCGACGTGATGCGGCGGTTCCGCGAGAACGCCGCGCTGCGGCACCCCGCGGCGCCGATCCCCGTGGTCAGCGCGGCGCGGGAGCCCGCCGTCGACGGGGTGAACATCACGTGGTTCGGGCACGCGTCGTGCCTGGTGGAGCTCGACGGTGTGCGGCTCCTGCTCGACCCCGTGTGGAGCGAACGGTGCTCGCCGAGCCAGCACGTCGGCCCGCGCCGCCTGCACGCCGTTCCGGTGCCGTTGTCGGCGCTGGGCCACATCGATGCGGTCGTCATCTCGCACGACCACTACGACCACCTCGACATGGACACGGTGCGCGCGCTGGCAGACGCCAGTGACGCCGTCTTCCTGGTGCCGCTCGGCGTCGGCGCGCACCTCGACGTCTGGGGGGTGCCGGCCGAGCGGGTCGTCGAGTGCGACTGGGAGGACGGGGTCGACATCGGCGACGTGCGCGTGACGGCGGTCGAGGCGCAGCACTTCTCCGGTCGTGGGCTGCGCCGTGACGGGACCCTCTGGGCGTCGTGGGTGCTCGCGGGTCCGAGCGGGAAGGTGTTCTTCAGCGGTGACACCGGGTTCTTCGAGGGTTATGACCGAATCGGCGCCGAGCACGGACCGTTCGCGGCATCCCTCATGGCCATCGGGGCCTACGACCCGGCGTGGCACGACATCCACCTCAACCCGGAAGAGGCGGTCGAGGCGACGCAGCGGCTGCGGGGCGGGGTGCTCGTACCGATCCACTGGTGCACCTTCGTGTTGGCGCCACACCCGTGGGCCGAGCCGGTGGAGCGGCTACTCGTGGCAGCGGCCAGCCACGGGGTGCAGGTCGCGGTGCCCCGGGTCGGCGAGCGCGTCGACGTCGCCGAACCACCCGGGCTGGACGCCTGGTGGGAGCTCTGACCCGGACATATTGCGCTCCACCCGCGCTCCTGGCCCCGGTGGCGGGGTCTGACGTGGCCGTGGCGCAAGAAGTCGGGGCGTGGAGGGAGATGTCTTGGCGCGCCCAGCATGTGGACCGGTCGTATGCCGGGTGGCCGCCTTCGTGGGAGGCTCACGTCGTGACGTTCCGTGATGCGGCCACCACCGCGATCATTATCGGCTAGCGCGACGAGACCTCCTCGTCGCGCAGACCTCCCGCACCCGGGGGGTCTTTTGCTTGTCGGGAACGATCGCGGGAGCGGCGCGCCGGATGAGCATGTGCCCGCCCCCCACACCCCCGGGGGGAGCGGTAGCAGCGCTGGCCACGACAATGAGCGGCAACAGCACACGTCATCGCCCCGGCCCTCACGGGCCGGGGCGCGAGACGCCGGGTGACCGGCATACCGATCCGGGTGAACAGCTCATGACCGACCTCCACGTCTACGACACGACGCTGCGCGACGGTGCTCAGCAGGAGGGGCTCAACCTCTCCGTCGCGGACAAGCTCGCCATCGCGGGGCACCTCGACGACCTGGGCGTGGGCTTCATCGAGGGCGGCTGGCCGGGGGCCAACCCCAAGGACACCGAGTTCTTCGCCCGCGCGGCAACCGAGCTCACCCTGCAGAACGCGACGCTCGCGGCGTTCGGCGCAACGCGTCGAGCGGGCAGTCGAGCTGACACCGACCCCCTCGTGCGCGCCCTGCTCGACAGCCGGGCCGAGGTCGTCACCCTCGTCGCCAAGTCCCACGCGGGGCACGTCGAGCGCGCGCTGCGCACGACGCTGGCCGAGAACCTCGAGATGATCCGCGACACGGTGAGCTTCCTGCGCGGTGAGGGTCGCCGTGTGTTCCTCGACGCAGAGCACTTCTTCGACGGCTACCGCAGCGACCGAGCCTACGCACTGGAGGCGATCACGGTTGCTGCCGAGGCCGGTGCGGAGGTTGTCGCTCTGTGCGACACCAACGGCGGGATGCTGCCCGGCCAGGTGGCCGACGTCGTCCACGACGTCGTGAGCACGACCGGCGTGCGGATCGGCATCCACTGCCACAACGACACCGGTTGCGCCGTGGCCAACTCGATGGCGGCGGTCGATGCGGGCGCGACGCACGTGCAGGGCACGGTGAACGGCTACGGGGAGCGCACCGGTAACGCCGACCTCCTCACGGTAGTGGCCAACCTTCAGCTCAAGGCGGGGGTCGCGCTGCTCGAGCCGCACCGACTCCAGGACTCGACCCGGATCTCGCACGCGATCGCGGAGGTCACCAACGTGCCGCCATACTCGCGCCAGCCCTACGTGGGTTCGAGCGCTTTTGCCCACAAGGCCGGCCTGCACGCGAGCGCCATCAAGGTGGATCCCGATCTCTACCAGCACATGGACCCCAAGCACGTGGGCAACGACATGCGGATGCTGGTCTCGGACATGGCAGGTCGCGCGTCGATCGAGCTCAAGGCCCGTGAGCTCGGCTTCGACCTCGACCCCGACGACGAAACCGACCGCGCGACGCTCGCGAGAGTGCTCAAGGCGGTGAAGGACAAGGAACTGCGCGGTTACACGTTCGACGCGGCTGACGCGAGCTTCGAGTTGCTGCTGCGCGGCGAGGTCGGCGGGTCGCTGCCCGACTTCTTCGAGGTCGAGTCCTGGCGCGTCATCACCGACGCCCGTGGCGACGGCGAGGCACTGTCCGAGGCCACGGTGAAGGTCCGTGCCGCTGGGGAGCGGCACGTGCAGACCGGTGAGGGCAACGGCCCGGTGAATGCGCTCGACCACGCACTGCGCGAGGCACTTTCGGTCTCCTACCCCGAGATAGCACACCTCGAGCTCATTGACTACAGGGTGCGCATCCTGGATGCCGCACACGGCACCGACGCGGTGACACGAGTGCTCATCGAGACCTCCGACGGCACCACCTCGTGGATGACGATAGGCGTCGCCGCCAACATCCTCGAGGCGAGCTGGGACGCGCTCGTGGAGTCGATGACCTACGGCCTGGTGAGGGCTGGCGTCGCGCCACGCTGATCACGGTGGACTCCGGCGGCCGAGCGCTTTCGTCGTGCCACCGCCCGACGGCTGGTTCGTCCCTCGACTGAGTCAGGATGAGCCCGCCGGGTCAGGATGAGCCCGCCGGGTCAGGACCGGGTGAGGCCATGACCGCGCGAAGTGCTCCTGACTCCGCGGAAAGCACGGGGGGAAGGGCGGCGAGCAGGCGGTGCCTGAGGTCGTTGGTTCGCAGCGTGAAGTCGCGCTGGCGCTCGACGTAGGCCGCTTTGCCCTCCGGTGTCTCGATCGGAACCGGCTCGTGGCCCAACGCGCTCAGGTCGTAGGGAGAGGCTTGCATGTCGAGCACACGGATCGCGCGCGCCAGGACGAAGGCGTCGAGCACGAGGTCGCTGGGGAGGAGCGGGCTGAGCTTGAACGCCCACTTGTAGACGTCCATCCCGGCATGGAGGCACCCCGGCTGTTCGGACGCCACCTGCCCCTCACGAGTCGGCTGGAGGGCGTTCAGCGGGCGGGCCGACTCGGTGAAGAAGCGATAGGCATCGAAGTGGGAACACCGGATGCCGTGCTGCTCCACGACCGCGTCGGTCCCCTCGCGACCCAGGCGGAGTGGGTAGCCGGCGTGCCGGACGTCGTCGGCGGGGAGCCGGTGCACCATCGCCCACTCGTGTAGCCCGAAGCACCCGTACTGAGCGGGCCTGGCCATGGTGGCGGACAGGAGTGAGCGGACGAACGAGACCGTCGGGCCACGTGCCTCGAGGAAGGCGGGCACATCGACCTCGACTCCGGCGCCGGTGGCGCGGTAGTGCCGCCAGGCAGCCCGATCGAGCCCGCTCGCATCCTCGAGCACCACACCGGCGCCCGGGTGCCACCGTCGCAGACGGGCCGGTCTGTGCCGGTAGTAGGTGAACAGGAAGTCCTCGACGGGATGCGCGCGGCCACCGCCCGCTCGCTCGCGGTGGGCCCGGGTGAGACGGTCGACGCGGTCCGCGTGAGCCGCCTCGTGTCGCTGCCACTCAGCGAGGTCGAGGGACTGCGGTGTCATGGATTGGCTCCCTCTGTCTTGTGGATCTGTTGTCGGTACCCGTCTCGTGGTGGCGGCCATGAGCCTACGACCGGGTTCGACGCACCCGTGGCGCACTCCTCCGCGGGAACCCGAGAAGGGGCGCCGTTCGTCGTGAGGGACGATGGGGTCTTCACCCCGCGACCGTTCCGACACCTGAGAAGGACCCCGATGCGCAGGACCATCCCGATGGCGGCACTCGCCGCGCTCGCCCTGCTGCTGGCCGGGTGCGGCGGCGACCCTGAGCCCGCGGCGACGAGCGCCACGTCCTCGTCGCCGTCCAGGACGCCTTCTCCGTCAGCGACACCCAGCGTCTCGGCATCCTCCACCGGCGCGGTCTACCTGGCGCTCGGGGACTCGCTCGCGGCCGGCTACCAGCCGGGCGGCACGGAGCTGCGCGACACGGCATACCCGGCCCTGGCGGCCAAGAGACTCGAGGCCGCAGGCGCGGCGCTCACCGTCGACAACCTCTCGTGTAGTGGTGAGACCACCACGACCATGATCAATGGTGGGAAGTGCGACTCGGCCAAGGGAAGCCAGCTCGAGGCAGCCGAGGCTGCCCTCGCGGCCGCGAAGGGCAATGTCGCGCTCGTCTCGATCGACATCGGGGGCAACGATCTCCTGCGCTGCGTCAAGAGCTCGACGACCATCGACACCTCGTGCGTCGCCAAGGGCGTCGGAAAGGTTCAGCAGAACCTCCCCGAGATTCTCGACCGGATTCGTTCTGCCGCAGGCAATGACGTGCCCGTGCTCGTGCTCGGCTACTACAACCCCTGGCTCGCGTCGAAGGCCTTGGACCAGCCGGTGCAAGGTGTCGCAGAGGCGGCCAAGGCCTATACCCAGCTGAGCAAGGCCATCGAGAAGGCGGCGCGGGCTAGCGGCACGACCTTCGTCTCGCTCGACGATGCATTCGCCACGACCGACACGACGCCGACGAAGGTGGGAGGGCGCACCGTTCCAGAGAACGCGGCGCGCATCTGCACCCTGACGAACTTGTGCACGGCCGGTGACATCCACTTCACCGACGAGGGAGCAGCCACCGTCGGCCGCGTCGTGGCCGACGCGGCGAAGGCCTCAGGCGTCGGCTGAGAAGCGGGCGGGAGCAGCTCTCCCGTCCGTGCTCGGCGATGCTGAGCATTACGAGGTGGCGGCACCGCCACCGCATCTCATCGGGTAGAGCCCAGGAACCGTCGCTGCTGCGTCGCCGTCGCAGCCGTCATTGCCTTGCTCGGAGTCGGCCCGGGCACGTCAGCCCAAGCCGCTCCGGCTCCACCGCCGGAAGCGACGGGGTGGTACCTCGCTCTCGATGACTCCTTCGCGGCCGGCTACCAGCCCGGCGCCGGTGACGACCTGACTGGTGGGTATGTCGGCGTCGTGCTCGACGCCGTCAAGGCGAAGACCTCCGAAGACCAAGCTCGTCAACATTGCGTGAGCGGGACCGAGATGGCGATCGATGGCACGTGTCCACGGGTGGGGTTGAACGACGTCGCCACGCTCCTGCCGGCGGCGCTCCACCAGATCCATGCCGCTGGGCCAAGCGCGAAGATCGTCGTCGCCAACTACGACAACCCGTTCCTTGCTGCCGACCTGGCCGGCCCTTCGGGCCAGCTGATCGCGGCCCAGTCGGTCGTGATTCAGACACAGTTCAACGACATCATCGCGACCGCCGCCACAGCAGCGAACCCCTACGTCGCGGATTTGACCACCGCGTTCAGGAGCTCCGACCCGACACTGGTCTCCCTAGCAGGGGTGGGCCAGGTCCCGACCAACGTCGCCGCGATCTTCGCGTGGACGTGGATGTGCACACTCGGCGACACCCACGCCAACGACACCGGGTATGCCGCGCTGGCAGCCAGCGTCGCGGTCGCCTCTGAGGCCCGCTTTCGGCTGCCACGCAGGAGACCGGAGCGCACCCACAAATTGTTGCGTGAGCTCCGGTCTTCTGGATGACGCCCGGTGCCGAGCACAAGGCCACTCCCTCACCGAGGCCGCCGCCTCGTGCCGCAGCGCGACCGGACACGGTCCGGGACGTGGGGTGGCGTTTGACCTGCGGGGGGCGGCGTGCGCTCATGAGGGCCAGCGCGCCCGGGCCACCATAGGCTGGCGGCCATGCGCATCGCGAGATTCACGACAGGTGAGGACCCGGCATACGGGCTGGTCGACGGGGCTGGCGAGAAGATCGCCGAGATCACCGGCGACCCGCTCTACCAGCGGATCGAGCTGACCGGGTCGACCCATCTCGTCGAGGACGTGCGTCTGCTCGCGCCGGTCATCCCCAGGAGCAAGGTCATCGGCATCGGGAAGAACTACGTGGGGCATGCCCAGGAGATGGGCGGGGAAGCACCGGCCGAGCCGCTGATGTTCCTCGTCCCCAACACGGCTGTCGTCGGCCCGGGCGACCCGATCGTGCTCCCCCCGCAGACCTCCGAAGTGCACTATGAGGGCGAGCTGGCGGTGGTCATCGGCCGCCTGTGCAAGGACGTCTCGGTGAGCGAGGCGCTCTCTGTGGTCTTCGGCTACACCTGCGCCAACGACGTCACCGCGCGCGACCTCCAGCGCTCGGACGGGCAGTGGGCCCGGGCCAAGGGCTTCGACACCTTCTGTCCGCTCGGGCCTTGGATCGAGACCGACCTGGACGTCGCCGCACTGCGCATCAGGACGACCCTCGACGGGGAGGTCGTGCAGGACGGCAGCACCGCCGACATGGTGCACGACGTGGCCGCGCTCATCGCCCATGCCTCCAGCGCCTTCACCCTCCTCCCCGGCGACGTGATCCTCACCGGCACCCCGGCCGGAGTCGGTGAGGTGCTCGCGGGCCAGCGCGTCGAGGTCGAGGTCGAGGGCATCGGCGTGCTGAGCAACCCCTTCGTGCGTCACTAGGCTGGGCCCACCATGAGCGAGAGCACGTATGCCGGCCGACACACCAGCGTTGCCGGCGACCCCCCGGGACGTCCGCTCACCGCGGGCGACACCGACACCAGGAGAACGATCCCAGCGTGAACGAGACCAGCACGACCCCGGGTGAGGGACTGCCGGGCGCGGTGCGCCTGCGCGTGGCGCCCAGCCCGACGGGGGACCCGCACGTCGGCACGGCATACATGTCGTTGTTCAACCTCGCGTTCGCGCGGCAGCAGGGTGGCCGGTTTCTGCTGCGCATCGAGGACACCGACCGGGCCCGGTTCCGCGAGGATTCGGAGCAGCAGGTCTACGACACCCTGCGCTGGCTCGGGCTCACCTGGGACGAGGGGCCCGACGTGGGTGGCCCGTGTGCCCCCTACCGTCAGAGCGAGCGTCTCGACACCTACCGCCCCTACGTCGAGCGGCTCCTCGAGCAGGGCCTCGCCTACCACTGCTGGTGCTCCACGCAGCGGCTGGCCGAGATGCGGGAGGCGCAGCAGAAGGCCAAGCGGCCGACGGGCTACGACCGGCTGTGCGTCGGCAAGACCGCGGAGGAGCGCAGTGCGCTCCCCGGCTTCTCGCCGACGCCAGTCGTGCGGATGCTCATCCCCGACGACGTGTCCCTGGAGTTCGAGGACCTGATCCGCGGGAAGGTCTCTGCGCCGCGCCCCGATGACCAGGTGATCCTCAAGGCCGATGGTTTCCCGACCTACCACCTCGCGGTCGTCGTCGACGACCACGAGATGGGCATCACCCACGTGGTGCGCGGCGAGGAGTGGATCTCCTCCACGCCCAAGCACGTGCTGCTCTATCGCTGGCTCGGCCTGACGGCACCGGCGTTCGCGCACATGCCGCTGCTGCGCAACACCGACACGTCCAAGATCTCCAAGCGCAAGAACCCGGCCGCCCGGCTCACCTGGTTCCAGGAGGAGGGCTATCTTCCTGAGGCGCTCGTCAACTTCCTCGCACTGCTCGCCTACCCGCCGGCGAAGGGACCTAAGGGCGAGGACATCGAGGTCTTCACCCTCGAGGAGTTCTCAGCCCGCTTCGACTGGGGGCTGGTCAACCCCGTGGGGCCGATCTTTGACCTCAAGAAGCTCGACTGGCTCAACGGTGTGCACATCCGCGGCCTGCGGGTCGAGGACCTCGCCTCCCGGCTGCTGCCGTTCCTCACAGCGGACGGGGTGCTCGGCGAGGCCCCAACCCTGGGTGAGCTGGCCCGGTTGCGCTCGGTCACCGAGCTGATCCAGACCCGCATGGTGCACCTCACCGAGGCGAGTGCGCTCGTCGCGCCGTTCTACGTGGACGATGACGCGGTCGAGGTCGCCGAGGACGCACGTGCGCAGCTGAAGGAGGATGCCGGGCAGGTTCTGGACGCCGCCGTCGGTGCCCTTCAGGCGCTGCCGGACTCCCACGACGGGCTGCTCGGGTCGGATCCATCGTGGAAGGCCGGGCCCATCGAGGCAGCGCTGCGCGAGGCGGTCGTCGACGGGCTGGGGATCAAGGCGAAGTTCGCCTTCGGCCCCCTTCGCACCGCGGTGTCGGGGCAACGGGTCTCACCGCCCTTGTTCGAGTCGATGGAGATCCTCGGGAAGGCCTCCACGCTGACCCGGCTCAGCGCGCTCCGAGCCTCGCTCTGAGGTCTCAGAAGGGCGGGGGACTCCGGCGATTTGGGAGCGCGGTGATGCTCCCGGTAGGATCAACTCTCGGTTCGCCCGATGGCCCAATGCTCTGCTGAAGGCCTGACGGCATACCCTATGGGGTATGGTGTAATTGGCAACACTGGTGATTCTGGTTCATCCGTTCTAGGTTCGAGTCCTGGTACCCCAGCCATCGTCCACGACCTTCGCGTCGGGGACGATTCGGAGAAGAGCGCATCCTTTCGGTAGGGTTCTGCTCCGTTGCTCACGTCCGCGTGAGCGCAAGAAGATCGAGGCCCCGTTGTGTAGCGGCCTAGCACGCCGCCCTCTCACGGCGGTAGCGCGGGTTCGAATCCCGTCGGGGCTACAACCCCAAAACCCCCCGGTTTCCGGGGGGTTTTGGTGTTTTCCCAGGACGCCGTTATCGGGCTGGCGTCGTGCCGGGTACACAACGGGTACACAACAGCGTGAGCTGCGACGTCGAGACGGTCTAGCACTCAACGCTTCGAAGCGCCATGACCCGTTTTGGCTATGGGCATCCCCGGTGGGCCGCCCTAACGTGGACAAGTCCGTGTTGCGTCTACCAAGGAGCGTCATGCGTCTGATCCACGTGCTTATCGTCCCGGCTGCGGCTGGGGCGCTCTTCATCGCCGGGATGTCCTCGGCCTACGCCGGTGAGGCGCAAGGCAACAGCAGCGCCGGGAACATCAACGAAACCGGGATGCGCGGCCACGCCAACTCAATCTGTGGCTTCTCGGGCCAGAACCCGGAGCGGTTCCTCGACCCGTCCGACCCGGACTACGAGCCCGGTCGGGTCCAGAACTGGGGCCACGTCCGCCAGTTCCTCACCGGTGAGCTTGGCCTGACCCCAGCGCAGATCAAGGCATCCGGCGAACAGCCCGGCGACTCCTGCAATGGTCACACCGGCTTCCTCGCCGGTGGAGGCGGGGAGCCCTGACCGGCTCCGGACCAGCGCGCGGCGAGCCGAGGCTCACCGCGCGCTGCCCCCTCGTGGGCAGGCGTGACCCTCACGGCGCCGGGCGGTGGTCGGTGATCCCCAGGAATCGCTCAGGGCGATGGTGAGGTGGTCGTCGGGGTTGGGGTGCACGATGCGGTCGTGGTGCTTTACGAGCCAGCACCGAAGCGATGCGTGCCCGCCACTGAGCGTGGCGAGCAGTGACCAGCGCAGCCGGGGGGTGGCGCCCAGGACTGAGAGGGCGTAGCCGGGGCGCGCCGAGCGCGAGAGCGAGAGGAGCTCGGCGTCGAACTGATTTTCATACCGGCGGTGGCTCTGGCGTGGGAGCAGGTGCATCGCCACGGCCAGGAGCCATTTCGCGATCGGTGTCATGGCTGGGCCGCTCTGATCTGTGGCACCTGGTGAACTGCGCGCCTGGCCCTCAGTCTCGAGCGCCGCGCGTCGGCAGCCTCGACCGCGGCCTCCGCGAGGGCGACGCCTGCGGCAGTGAACTGGTAGAAACGACGGCGTGGCCGGCCGACCACGGTGGGATCTGCGTCCTCCCACCCACTGCAGAGCCACCCCAGGCCCTCCAGTCGAGCGAGGATCGGGATCGGCGAATCGGGTTGCGGCAAATCGCTGACGGCGCTGTCGCTCATCGGCTTGTT
>JBDSVV010000046.1:0-3110 GCA_039927035.1 Ornithinibacter sp.
GCCGCCCGATCGGCCCGGAACCGGCTGGTCGACGCGGGTGCGTCGTCCCAGACCGGGGCGACCCCGAGGGCGCCGGTGACGGTCTCGTAGTAGTCGCGCACGGTCGCGTGCTCCGCTCCGGCGACGTTCACCGCGGTGCACCCCGTCGCGACCGGTCCCGTCGTGGGGTCGGTCGAGGTCGCGATCTCGCCGGTAGCCACCTGTGCGGTGAAGACGGCGAGGTCGTCGACGTGCACCCAGGGAAAGGTCTGGTCCGCGATGGTGTGCCGAGCCTGCTCCTCGTCCCGGATGGCGGCCGGACGAATCGTGTTCCACACCGAGGTCTCACCAGCACCGAGGATCGACGGCGCCCGTACGAGCACGCGGGTGATGCCATCGACCGCGTCGAGGGCGAGGTCGGTGTCGCGTTTGGTGACGGCGTAGTCGTTGGCGTCGTCGGGGACCAGCGAGGAGGACTCATCCTGCTCGCCGGCCCCGGAGAACCGGGCGTAGACGGCCGAGGTGGAGATGTGCACAAAACGCCGGACCTTCGCGTCGAGTGCGGCCTGAGCCAGCACCGCAGTGCCCTCGACGGCGATCCGGTGCTGGGTCTCGCGATCCGAGCCCATCGGGTGCACCGTCGTGACGACCGCGTCGGCGCCGTCGACCAACAGGGCCGCGAAGTCGGGGTCGAAGAACTCGCCGACCTGCTCCTGGAGTCCTTCCAGTGCAGGCGCCGTGGCAGGTCGGCGTACGACGGCCCGCACGGTCGCGCCCCGTTCGCGCAGTACCTCGCAGATCCGGGCGCCCACCAGGCCGTTGGCTCCGGTGACGACGACAACGGGGGAGGACGCGCTCAACTCACTCATCTGGCCACCTTTGCACAGGCTGCGACGTCCGATGGGCGGGCCCCACGGGCATCGGCTGGAGATCCGCGACGACGCTGGCCGCGGCGCCTGAGGGGCCGGCTGGGCTGTCCAGGCCGGGCAACCGGCCGCCGGGGTGCACCCGCAGTATCCGAGTGAACTGCGTAAGTCCCAGGATGAGCGACTCCCCGGCTACCCGCGGCGACCTGCTGTCTTCGGAGCATCCCATGCCCTGCGTCGTAGCCGCCACCAGTGGGCCGGACTCAGGTCGCTCCTGGGCTTTGTGGCGGTGGGTCAGAGTCGTCCCCGGCGGCCGCCCCGTACGCTTCGGTGTCCGCGGGATGCGCCACCGGGAACCACGTCTGGAAGCTGAAGGGGTCGCGCCTCTCCATCTCATCGAGGCAGGACTCTCGTAGCCGGACCAGGTGCGCGGTCTCCTCGACGTTGAGTCCCTGAGCCAGCCAGGAACCGCTCATCCGCCAGACGCCACTGAGGTCGCCGCGCGAGAGGGTCGAGAGGATGGGTCTTCTCGCGACGGGGCAACCAGGGTCCAGGAGACGCAGGGTGTGCGGGTCGTCGAAGCTCAGGTCCGGTGCCTCCCGCGTCGGGCTGGGAACTGCAAGGGCGCGACGGCGCGACGGCGCGAGTAGGAGCGCCACCCGGAGAGCTGTCGGCGACCCGAGGCTCACCAGAAGCAGCCAGATGAGGGACCACGGGCCGAAGATCGTCACGAGGCCGTAGGCGGTGAGGACCAGGACCGCAGCCCACATGCCTGTCAGGCCAGGTAGGTGACGCGGCACCAGGCTCACCATCGACCAGGCGGCCACGCTCGCAGCGGTCGGAACAGAGATGGCCAGGGCCAACCCGACCCAGGTTCCGAGGGGCAGTGCGGTGATGGCGCCAAGGAGTCCGACGAGGACGAGGAAGCCGAAGCTCCCACTCCACGCAGTCCGATAGAGCCGCCACCACACCGAGTTCTCTGCGATGGCGCCACCCAGTCCGTGGCCCTTCGTCATGAGTCCATCCTCGAATGTGGCAGCGAGAACCGGGAGAGGCGCAGGTCTGACCGATTCGGGACCGAAGTCCCGCCCTCGGGCTGCGGTGCCGAGGTCGTCGGCGTTGGCGGTGAAGCTCGTGTGGGGAAGTCGCCGCCCGACCCGCCGAGGCCCGTTAAGTTCAAACGCAGCGTGGCGATGCCCATCTCCGCTGCCTACCGCGGGTCAGTGACCGAAGCGATCATGGCCACGAAACGAGCCCGCGGCTTCGCGGCGTCGTCGTCACAACACGTCGGTCTCGTATTGGCGAAGCGCCACAAATCTGGCGGCTGGCCACGTACCGTGCGCACCACAGAACGCAACGAGAACGCGCAGGGGATCACATGGGTCAGCCATCACCGCGACGGGTCGTACCGTTGCGCGCGCTGCTCGCGATCTTCGTCGTCGTTGCGGCGGCTGCCTGTGGCGGCGCACCGAAGACGGCTCCGGCTCCGGCACCCAGCATCGCTGCCACGCCGACGGACCCTGAGGTCTCGGCCTCCGGCCTGCCTGATGGTCTCGACCTCGAGGTGACCGACTCCTCGACAGGAAGTGAGGACGGCGACAGCCTCGACTTCGTCTCTCCCGTCTTCACGGTGATCCCGGTGGGTCCCCTCGACAACGCCGCAACCATCACCCTTCGGCTAGACAACGCCGTGCCGGAAGACACCCCGCTGGTGGTGGCCACCCGGATGTCCGCAAATGGGCCCTGGAGCTATCAACGGGGGCAGCTGGCCAGCGATCAGCGTCACGTGGAGTTCAGTACCACCTCCCTCAGCCAGGTAGGCGTGCTCGCCATCGATGTCCCTGGAGCGCTCGCAGGCTTCCGGGACAACCTGCGATCCAGCCTCTACCCCGCGGCCAAGACCGTGCCGGAGAAGCCGACCTGCGAGGAGTCGGAGCTCGCCCAGGCCGCCGGCTACACGCTGAGCGCGACCAGGAACAAGACGCTTCGGTGGTGCCTTGGCCTGCTCGACGGCTCGCCGATCGTCAAGATCACCAACCGCCGGGCGACACCGGTGGTGATCGACCACTCCGACTTCGACGTCATCACCGAGCCGCGCAAGGTCGCCACCTACGCCCTGTGGGCCCCCGTGATCGCGGACACCGCCACCCTCCTGGCCCCGGGCAGCACCGCCACCTACTCGACCGACGTCGCGGCGGAGTCCATGGTGCAGCTGCTGGCTGCCAGCACGAACGAGACCCAGGGACTGAGAGTCCTCCAGGCCGG
>JBDSVV010000047.1:0-6752 GCA_039927035.1 Ornithinibacter sp.
AGGACGTCGACCACGGCATCCCCAACGTAGGCACATTCGGACGGGTTCACGCCGAGGGCGGCCGCGGCGTGCAACAAGGGGTCGGCATCCGGCTTGTGGCGGTCGGTGTCCTCCATCGCGGCGACCACGTCGAGCCTGCCGTCGATGCCCACGGCCTCGAGGGCGATCTGGGCGGTGGTGCGTCGCTTCGACGTCGCCACTGCGGTCGCGACACCGGCATCGGCGAGCGCAGTGAGCAGGTCGGGCACCCCGGCATACCGGCGGATCAGGTCGGCCGTGTTGGCGAGGTTCCACTCGCGGTAGACGCGGTCGAGCTCGTGGCCGTGCGTCGGCGACTCCTCGAGCAGGGCCGGCAGGAGCGGGCGGCCTATCCAGGCGCGGGCCCGGGCGTCCTCCACCTCCTCGTCGAGCACGGTGCGGAAGGCGTGCTGGTAGGAGGCGACGATGAGTGGGATGGTGTCGGCAAGGGTCCCGTCGAGATCGAAGAAGACGGTCTGCCAGCGCGGAGAGCCGGTTCGAGCGGGGATGCCGGTGGCGGACTGCGTGGTCATGGCACCATCCTCCCCCGCCGGGCTCCCGTGCCGTGCCGACCCCGGCACGACCCGGGAAGGGGTCAGGTGAGCGGGTCGATGCCCAGACTCGAGAGCAGAACCACCACTCGTGACCTGATCTCGTCGCGGATGGGCCGCACCGCGTCGACGCCCTGGCCCGCTGGGTCCTCGAGGTCCCAGTCCTCGTAGCGCCTTCCCGAGAAGATCGGGCAGGCGTCACCGCAGCCCATCGTGATGACGACGTCGGACAGCTGGACGGCATCCGTGGTGAGCACCTTGGGCACCTCGGCGCCCAGGTCGATGCCGACCTCGAGCATGGCCTCGACCACAGCTCGGTTCACCGAGACCGCGGGGGCGCTCCCCGCCGAACGCACCTCGACGGCCCCGCCGGACAGGTGCTCGAGCCACGCCGCAGCCATCTGCGACCGGCCGGCGTTGTGCACGCAGACGAAGAGCACGCTGGGTCGATCAGGCTGAGGCGCCACGAGGGAACCCCCTTCGAAGGGCCAGGGAGACATAGACGAGCCCGACGAGCACGGGCACCTCGATGAGCGGCCCGACGACTCCGGCGAGCGCCTGCCCTGAGGTGACCCCGAAGGTCGCGATCGCCACCGCGATGGCGAGCTCGAAGTTGTTGCCGGCGGCGGTGAACGCGAGCGTCGTCGTGCGCTCGTAGCTCATGCCGAGCCCTCGCCCGAGCAGGAACCCACCGCCCCACATCAGGGCGAAGTACGCGAGCAGGGGCACCGCGATCCGCGCGACGTCGAGCGGGCGGCTCGTCACCTGCTCGCCCTGGAGCGCAAAGAGCACGACGATGGTGAAGAGCAGGCCGTAGAGCGCCCACGGCCCGATGCGAGGAAGGAACGACCGCTCGTATGCCGTTCGCCCCCAACGCTTCTCCCCCACCCTTCGCGACAGGAACCCCAGGAGGAGTGGGAGGCCCAGGAAGATGAGCACGGACGTGGCGATGGCCCACGGCGACACGTCGAGCGCAGCCTGCGCCAGGCCCAGCCAGCCGGGGAGCACCGAGAGGTAGAACCAGCCCAGCCCCGCGAACGCCCCGACCTGGAAGAGGGAGTTGATGGCGACGAGCACGGCCGCCGCCTCGCGGTCGCCACACGCCAGGTCGTTCCAGATGATCACCATGGCGATGCATCGCGCGAGCCCGACGATGATCAACCCGGTGCGGTATTCCGGCAGGTCCGGGAGGAACAGCCAGGCGAGCGCGAACATCACCGCGGGACCGAGCACCCAGTTCAGGATGAGGCTGGAGGCGAGCATCCGCCTGTCTCGCGTGACGGCATCCAGTCGGTCGTAGCGCACCTTCGCCAACACCGGATACATCATGACGAGCAGCCCGAGGGCGATGGGGAGGCTGACACCGTCCACCTCGATCGCGGACAGCGCCGATCCCAGGCCCGGCACCGCGCGGCCGAGGAGCAGACCCACGATCATCGCCAGGGCGATCCACACGGGCAGGAGGCGGTCCAGCGTCGACAGGCGCGAGGCCACGGCCTCGTCGCTGGAGGTGGCGGAGGCGGAGGCAGCGCTCACGAGCAACAAGCCTGTACGTCCTGACCCCCGACGTCGCTCTCACCGGCCGGGGTCGAGGTGCAGCACGCGCCGTCGCCGAGGATCTCGAGGCTGGCAGTGGCCGGTCGGGCGCCCACCGGGTCCTCGTCCTTGACCGTGTAGACCTCCCACGGCGCGCCGGCGGGGTCGTGCACCCACACCTTGTCCTGGAGCGCGTAGCAGCAGGTGGTGTCGAACTCGTCGAAGGAGGCCAGACCGGCATTCGTGAACCGATCACGGGCAGCGGCGACATCCTCGGTGGAGGCGACCTCGACCCCGAGGTGGTTGAGTGCGCCGGCGGTGCCCGTGCCGCGGGTGGCCTCGCTCGTCTCGATGAGCACGAGCTTGAGCGGCGGCTCGGTGATGGCGAAGTTCGCGTAGCCGGGGCGACGCTTGTGCGGCTGCACCCCGAACATCGCCACGTAGAACGCGATGCTCGCCTCCAGGTCGCTCACGTTGAGCGCGAGCTGGACGCGGCTCGGGCTGGCCGGTGACTTCGTCATGACGCCTCCTGGGTGGACATCGACAGGCGTCGATGCACCGCTGACGCTGCCATACTCATCGATATGTGTCAATATAGACACCCCTCGATCCCCAGGAGCGCCGTGCCGACCCGTGAGCCTGCTCTCGCCCCGACCCCGAGCCCCACGACCGCCTGCTGCGGCATCGGGGTCGGAGGGGGTCTCGGCCGCGCCGACGCGGAGCGCAGCGCCGCCCTGCTCAAGGCGGTGGCCGATCCGGTGCGGCTGCGCCTGCTGAGCGCCATCCGCGCGGCCGAACACGGCGAGGCCTGCGTGTGCGACCTGACCGACCTCGTCGGGCTCGCCCAGCCGACCGTCTCCCACCACCTCAAGGTGCTCGTCGAGGCCGGTCTGCTCGAGCGCGACAAGCGCGGCACCTGGGCCTGGTTCCGCCTCGTCCCCGCACGCCTGGACGACATCGGCGCCATCTTCCGCTGACCCCTCCCCCACCTCGTCTGCCAGAACGTCGGCTCGCGGGGAGAACCACGGCGTGTCGCTGCACGTCGACAGACGACGTCGGGGAGGTCGGGGAGGTCGGGGCGGCTGGCGGCGTACTACCGTTGGGGTCGATGTCCACCCCTGTTTCTGCGCGCCCGCTGCACGAGCTGGTCCACCCCTCGTGGGCCTCTGCCCTGGAGCACGTCGAGCCGACGGTCGCGGCGCTCGGCGCGTTCCTGCGCTCCGAGGTCGCCGCGGGGCACGGCTACCTCCCCGAGGGTCCACGCGTGCTGCGCGCCTTCGCACAACCGCTGGATGACGTTCGCGTCCTGGTCCTCGGTCAGGACCCCTACCCGACTCCCGGTCACGCGGTCGGGCTCTCGTTCTCCGTCGCACCCGACGTGGCGTCGGTGCCACGGAGCCTGGCCAACATCTTCCGCGAGCTGGCGGAGGACCTCGGGCTCCCCACCCCCACGAGCGGCGACCTCACCCCGTGGACCGAGCAGGGCGTCCTGCTGCTCAACCGGGTGCTCACCGTGCGCCCGGGCGCCCCCGCGAGCCACCGGGGACGCGGCTGGGAGGAGATCACCGGCGCCGCCATCGAGGCACTGGTCGCGCGCGGCGGGCCGCTCGTCGCGATCCTTTGGGGCCGCGATGCGCGTTCCATGACGAAAACTCTTGAGCATCACGGTATCCCGTTCATCGAGTCCGCCCACCCGAGTCCACTCTCGGCCCACGGCGGCTTCTTCGGCTCGCGGCCGTTCAGCCGCGCCAACGACCTGCTGGCCGGTCAGGGCGCCGGCCCTGTCGACTGGAGGCTTCCATGACCCCCCACGCCCCCGACCGCCGGGTCTGGACCCGATACGTCGCGATCGGCGACTCCTTCACCGAGGGCATGTCCGATCCGGACCCGGTGATCCCCGACGCCTACGTCGGGTGGGCCGACCGCCTGGCCGTTCACCTCGACGCGGCCGCGGAGTCCGAGCACCTGCCGTTCGCCTACGCCAACCTCGCGGTGCGCGGCCGCACGCTCGAGGACGTCGTGGGTCCGCAGCTCGATGCGGCGATGTCGATGTCGCCGGGCCTGGTCTCGATGGTCGGAGGCGGCAACGACCTCCTCCGGCCGATCGTCGACCTCGACGGGCTGGCCGATCGCCTCGAGGCAGCCGTCGTCCGCATCCGGAACTCTGGCGCCGACGTGCTGCTGGCCACGCCCACCGACACCCGGGATGCCGGGCTGTTCAAGGCCCTGCGCGGCCGGCACGCCGTTCACTCCGCCAACATCTTCAGCATCGCGCAGCGCCACGGCTGCCGCGTCGTCAACCTGTGGGGGATGGCAGCGCTGCGTGACTGGCGGATGTGGTCCGAGGACCGGATCCACCTCACCCCCGAGGGGCACCGTCGGGTGGCCCTGGCCGCCCTGACCGCCCTCGGGCACCGGACCGACCTCGCGGACTGGACCACTCCGCTCCCCGCGGCCGATCGGGCGGCCCGCTCCGAGGAGCTGCGGGGCACCCTCACGTGGGCGCGCACCCACGCCGGTCCGTGGGTGCAGCGACGCCTTCGTGGACAGTCCTCGGGTGACCTCCTCGGGGCCAAGCGACCTACCCTCACGCACCTGCGCGACCCCGACGTGGAGCCCAGCCACCACCAGCTGCCGAGGCACTGACCCGAGGGTGGTCAGCCTCTGACCCGGGTGCGCCGCGGGCCATCTCGTACGCTGCGGTCATGCCAGCAACCAGGCTCATGCCGACCGAGGAAGGTCAGGACCTCATCGACCTGACCCGTGAGATCTGCGACAAGGAGCTGCGTCCGAAGGTCGATGAGGCCGAACGAGCCGCGGCCACCGACGAGTCCTTCCCCACCGAGGTGTTCCGCACCCTGGGCGCCGCGGGGCTGCTCTCCCTCCCCCACGCCGAGGAGTTCGGCGGCTACGCCCAGCCCTACGAGGTCTACCTCCAGGTCGTCGAGGAGATCGCCTCGGCCTGGATGAGCGTCGCGGTGGGGGTGTCAGTGCACTCGCTCACCGCCTACCCCGTGAGCACCTTCGGCACCCCGGAGCAGCAGGCGGCCCTCCTCCCCGGGATGCTCTCCGGCGACCAGCTCGGCGCCTACTGCCTCTCCGAGCCCCTCGCCGGCTCGGACATCGCCTCGATGACGACCCGCGCAACGGGCGAGGGTGGCGATCGGGGCGACCCGACGGCATACCGGCTCCGCGGTCGCAAGGCGTGGATCAGCCACGCCGGCCATGCCGACTACTACACGACCTTCGCCCGCACCTCCGACGACCGCGGCAAGGGCCTGTCCTGCCTCGTCGTGCCGGCCGACGCCGAGGGCATCACCTTCGGAGCGCCCGAGAAGAAGATGGGGTTGCACTGCGACACCGTGCGCGAGGTGATCTACGAGGACGTGCCCGTCGACGCCAGCCGTCGGATCGGTGCCGAGGGCCAGGGCATGGCGATCGCACTGTCAGCACTGGATGCCGGTCGGCTGGGGATCGCCGCTGCCGCAACGGGACTGGCCCAGTCGGCTCTGGACCTGGCGGCGTCCTACGCGATGGAGCGACAGCAGTTCGGGCGGGCCATCGCCGCGAACCAGGGCCTCGCCTTCCTCATCGCCGACATGGAGGCCGCGGTCACCAGCGCCCGGGCCACCTACCTGCACGCAGCGCGACTCAAGGACGCGGGTCGTGTCTTCTCCAAGGAAGCCGCTGTGGCCAAGCTCGTGGCGACCGATGCCGCGATGCGGGTCACGACCGACGCCGTGCAGGTGCTCGGTGGCGCGGGCTACACCCAGGACTTCCCGGCCGAACGCTTCATGCGCGAGGCCAAGGTGACCCAGATCTTCGAGGGCACCAACCAGATCCAGCGCCTCGTGATCAGCCGCCAGGTCCTGCGATGAGCCTCGGGCGCCCGACGCTCGCCCTGACCGGCATGCTGCTCCTGGGCGCCTGTTCCATGCCTTCCGAGCGGCCCGACGCCTCGCCCGCACCTACCGACCTGCCGCTGGAGACCAGCACCGTGGACCCGACCGCCGGGAGCGCGACACCCGATCCGTCGCCCTCGCCACCGGTCGACGTGCGGGTGCGGCCGCGCGTCGTCGCGGCGATCCGGGATCTCGCGTCGCGCGAGTCCGTGGCTCCTGAGCAGGCGGAGGTCGCCGCGTTCACACCGGTGACCTGGAGCGACGGGTCGATCGGCTGCCCCAAGCCCGGGATGGCCTACCCGCAGGTGCAGGTCGAGGGCGAGCTGCTGATCCTGCGCGTGGGCGCCCGGCTCTTCCAGTACCACTCGCGTGGGGCCGGGCCGTTCACCCACTGCGCCGACCCGACGGCGGGCTACACCGTCGACGGTTGACCCACGAGCCCGATCAGATGCAGCGCACGGAAACCATGCAGGACTGCACTTCTTGACCGGGCCGCCTCATACGCGGCCCGGTCGTTCCGAGGGTACGGAGCGCTGCGCGTCCACCACGTGAGCGACACGCGGCGCGGGGGCCAACTCGAGGGGAACGAGCAGTGCGCAGTCAGTCCTCGAGGTCCCGGGAGATCCTCGGCAGCAGGGTCTCTCCCTCGCGCAGCGCAGTCAGGGCGGGCGCGTGGACCTCTTCGATGTGCCGCAGGCTCTTGCGGCGATAGCGCACCAGCTGGGTGAGCCCGAGCCCCCAGAAG
>JBDSVV010000048.1:0-3988 GCA_039927035.1 Ornithinibacter sp.
TCGGCGACCTGGACGAACTGGGCCGGCTCGATGCCGCACACCTCCTGCACCATCTCGGGGGTGTAGCGGACGAAGTGTCGCTTGAGGATCTGGAACACGCAGCGGGGGTGCTGCAGGGTCTCGTCCCGCGGAGGCTTGCCCCGGACGTTCGGGCCCCCCGAGCCGTTGGACTCCGAGCGAGCGGCCTCATGTCCCGACTGTGCGTTTCGGGGTTCACTCGCCTGCACCGGCCCAGCCGCCTGGCTGGGGTCACGCTGGCCCGCAGCGGGCGCCTCCACCGTTCCTTCGTACTGCCAAGACGAGGGGTCATAGGCCATCCGCTCGTGGTCGAAGCCCGAGAACAGCCCGTCGAGCTCCTCGGTGTCCTGGAAGTCCTCTCCGACGATGGAGGCTGCGTTGGTGTATGCCACGACGTACTCGCGGAAGTCCAGGTCGTTGCTGAGCACGTAGTTGACCAGGCCGCCCAGAAAGGCGATGTCTGATCCTGCGCGGATCGGGACGTGCAGGTCAGCCAGCGCGGACGTGCGCGTGAAGCGCGGGTCCACATGGATGATCGTCGCTCCCCGCTTCTTGGCCTCCATCACCCACTGGAACCCGACCGGGTGCGCCTCGGCCATGTTGGATCCCTCGATCAGGATGCAGTCAGCGTTCTGCAGGTCCTGGAGGAACGTCGTGGCGCCGCCACGTCCAAACGAGGTTCCCAGACCGGGAACCGTGGAGGAGTGTCAAATGCGCGCCTGATTCTCGATCTGGATCGCGCCCATCGCCGTGTAGAGCTTCTTCATGAGGTAGTTCTCCTCGTTGTCGAGGGTCGCTCCTCCGAGGCTGGCGATGCCAAGGGTCCGGCGGGTACGCCGACCCTCCTCGTCCTCCCACTCCCAGAACTCCTTGCGGGTCTTGATCACCCGGTCGGCGATCATGTCCATCGCAGTCTCGAGCTCGAGGTCCTCCCACTCGGTGCTGTGCGGACGTCGGTAGCGGACCTTGGTGACCCGGCTCGGCGAGGTGACCAGCTGCTTGCTGGCGCTGCCCTTGGGACACAACCGCCCACGAGAGATCGGGCTGGCGGGGTCGCCCTCGATCTGGGTGACCTGGCCGTCCTTGACGAAGACCTTCTGCGCGCAGCCGACCGCACAGAACGGACAGACCGAGCTGACCACGCGGTCCGCGGTCGAGGTGCGGGGCTCGAGGCCGGCGCTGCGCTCGGACATCGCGGCAGCCCCGCGTCCGAGCCGGTCGAGCCCACGAAGCTGTCGCAGCAACGACCACGAGCTGATGAAGCCCTTCGCTCCCACGGCCACCCTCCTTCTCGACCCGACGTCTGAGGCATCCGTTTCCAGATGCGGGCAGCCTAAACCTGTCGTCCCAAAATCAGGGTGGCCGACGTCCCAGGGGCGAGCCCGTGGGAGGGCCCCTCTAGATTGGGTTGCGGAGGCGTTCCTCGTCTGGTGACGGGCGCGGTCCTCAAAACCGTAGTGGCCGGGTTACCCGGTCAGGCGGGTTCGATTCCCGTCCGCCTCCGCCAGACTTTCGACGCCAGACTATCGACGCCAGACCACCGAGGCCAGACCATCGAGGCCAGACCATCGAGGCCAGACCACCGAGGCCAGACCACCGACCCGCGTGACCAGGAGGGTGAGTTGCCCGGACACCAGAGCGAGCCGGCGAGCGAGGACCCCCGACGGCGTACCCCTTCGACCGACGCGGTCCTGCGGGATTCCGAGCTCGACCCCGCGCTGGGTCGGCTGGGTCGCGGCGTCGTCAAGGGCGTCGTGGTCGCAGTGGTGGCGGAGTGCCGAGCGGGCCTGCTCTCGCCCGGCGACGTCGTCCCGACAGTCCTGCACCGGCTGCCGGAGTCGGCAACCACGCTGCGCACCGTCCTGAACGCCACCGGGGTGCTCGTGCACACCAATCTCGGTCGGGCACCGCTCTCACCGGCCGCGGTGACAGCACTCGCCGCGGCGGCAGGTGCCACGGACGTCGAGCTGGATCTGGCCACGGGTCGACGCAGCCGGCGGGGTGCCGAGGCCATGGCCGCGCTGGCCAGGGCCGTTCCTGATGCCGAGGCCGTGCACGTCGTCAACAACGGCGCCGCCGCCCTTGCCCTGACCGCCTGTGCGCTCGCCGGAGGGCGCGAGGTGATCGTGGCACGGGGCGAGCTGGTCGAGATCGGCGACGGCTTCCGCATCCCCGAGCTGATGGAGTCAGTGGGCGCCCGGCTTCGTGAGGTCGGGTCCACGAACCGGGTGCGGCTCGCCGACTACGCCGCCGCAGTGGGCCCGGAGACAGGTTTCGTGCTCAAGGTGCACCCGTCGAACTTCAAGGTGGAGGGCTTCACCTCCAGCGTGGGGGTGCGTGAGCTGGCCACCCTGGGGGTCCCCGTCGTAGCCGACATCGGTTCGGGCCTGCTCGAACGGCACCCGCGGCTCCCGGACGAGCCGGACGCCCGGACCTACCTGCGCGACGGTGCCGCGCTCGTCATCGCCTCAGGGGACAAGCTCCTCGGTGGTCCTCAGTGCGGACTCCTGCTTGGTCAGGCTGACCTCGTGCAGGGCCTGAGCCGGCATCCCCTCGCTCGGGGGCTGCGTGTCGACAAGCTCACCCTGGCCGCGCTGGAAGCGACCCTCGTGGGCCCGGTCCCGCCGGTGGCGGCCGCGTTGGCGACCTCGCCGGCCGAGCTCCTCACCCGAGCTCGAAAGATCAGCGCCCGGATCGGAGCCCCAGCCGTGGCAGAGCGCTCAACGGGGGCCGTAGGAGGCGGCGGCGCGCCGGGGGTCGCCCTGGAGAGCGCTGCAGTGGTGCTCCCGCAGCACCTTGTCGACCGGCTGCGCCGTGGGTCCCCGCCTGTCGTCGGTCACGTCTCGGGTGGCCGGTTGCTGCTGGACCTTCTCGCGGTGCCGGTGGAGAAGGACGCCGATCTCGCCGACGCCGTGCTCCGTGCCCTGGCCGCAGAGGCCTGAGATGCACGTCGTCGCCACCGCGGGTCACGTGGACCACGGCAAGTCCACCTTGGTGCGGGCACTCACCGGCCAGGACCCGGACCGGCTCGCGGAGGAACACCGCCGGGGTGTCTCCATCGAGCTCGGCTACGTCTGGACCACGCTGGACCCCGTCGGGGACGTGGCCTTCGTCGACGTGCCGGGGCACGAGAAGTTCATCGCGACGACACTCGCTGGTCTCGGTCCGGCGGGGGTCGTACTACTCGTGGTCGCCGCCGACGACGGCTGGATGCCACAGTCCGCGGAGCACCTCGCTGCGCTCGCTGCTCTCGGCGTACGACGCGGGGTCCTGGTGGTCACCAGGGCGGACCTGGCAGATCCCGGCCCGGCGCTCGCGAGCGCGCGCGCCGAGCTGGCAGGGACGTCCCGGGCTGACATCCCCCAGGTGGCCGTCAGCGCCCGCACCGGTCAAGGGCTCGACTGCCTGCGCTCGATGCTGACCGAGGTCTTGGCGCACACACCCACCCCGGTCAAGGCCGCGACCCGGCTGTGGGTAGATCGCCGCTTCACCGTCCGCGGGTCGGGCACGGTCGTCACGGGGACGCTGGAGAGCGGTGTGGTCGAGGTTGGGCGGGACCTGACCGATGGGCGGACACGCCTTCGGGTTCGTGGGGTCGAGGCGCTGCGCACCGCCCGGGGCAGGGTCGAGGCGCCGGCCCGGGTGGCTCTCAACCTCGGGGCCGGAGTGCCCGACGACCTGGACCGGGGGTCGGCGGTGGTGGGTTTCGGCGAGTTCGAGCTGACCGACCTGATCGACGTCTCGGTGGCCCGGGACAGCAGGCTCCCGGCCGCTCCGCTCGCGCACCTGGGCGCGGCCCAGGTCGCCGTACGCACCAGGCCACTCGGCGAACATCACTTCCGGCTGCACCTCGAGCGACCCCTGCCCCTTCACCTCGGCGATCGCGGCCTGCTCCGCGACCCCGGCTCGAGGCAGCTGTGGGGCTTCCAGGTGGTCGACCCGGCTCCTCCTGCGCTGCGGCGTCGGGGCG
>JBDSVV010000049.1:0-9755 GCA_039927035.1 Ornithinibacter sp.
GTCCCAGCCGAAGCGCCGCTCCACCCGCCTGCCGCGCATCGTCTCGAAGCGCGGCACGATGTCCTTGACGTAGCCGGTGAGCAGGTGGCCGTAGTGCGGCAGCCCGTTGGCAAACGGCGGGCCGTCATAGAAGACGAACTCGTTGGCCCCGTCGTGCCCGGCCGGCCGGTTCTCGATGGACGCGGCGAAGGTGTCGTCCTCCTGCCAGCGCGCCAGGACCGCTTCCTCGATCTGCGGGAAGCTCGGGCTCGAGGGCACGCCGAACGCGGCCCCGGTGTGCTCGCCGGCGGTGGAGACCTTCGGATACGTCATGGGCGCTGCTCCTGCGGTGGTCGTCGCTCGAACTCGGGCCGAGGACGCGGGTGACGACGCGGCATACGGGCGTATGCCGGGTGCGCACCTGCGCGGTACCACCTCGCTTGCCGCCACCTGTAGGGGTCGCAGCCGCTCTTGCACCAGGTCGTGACGTGACCCGGACGTCCGGTTCTACTGAGGATGCCGGGTGAGCGGCATCCCGTTCTTCCGAAGGCTCGCCGCTGATCACGGCTCGAACGCCTGTGGTGGTGATTCTAGCCACCTCCGGACGCGGTTCACGACCCACATCCGGAAGCGGTATGGTCGAGCCGTTGCCCCAGGGCGACACCCACACGCACCTGTTTGGGGGAAGTCGGTCCAAGTCCGACACTGTCCCGCAGCCGTGGGTCGCGAGCCCACCATCGCGACGAGTCGGAATGCCCGGCAGGTGCGAGCGGCTCCATCTCACCCGTCGAGGACCACGGGACGGAGCCCGGATGCCGGGCACCCCGGCGGTTCGGGCACAGTCTCGAACCGCTCAGGAAGGCCCCATGCCCATCACCACCCGCGCCCCACTCGCGCGCCACCTCGCCGCTGCGGCACTCGCCGGGGCACTCGTGCTCGCCCCCACCACAGCGGTGTTCGCCGACGAGACTCCCTCGCCCGAGGTCTCGTCCTCGGCCACCGCCACACCCGAGCCCAGCGGGACCGTGACGCCGGTAGAGACGCCCACGCCGAGCGAGAGCCCGACCGAGGCCGCGACCTCCAGCGCCTCCACCACCTCGACGGCGACCCAGCCGCCGCCGACGCCCGAGTTGCCGGGGGCCAGCGCCCCTGCTCCGGGCACCGCGGCGAAGGACGCCCCCACCCTGGTGAGCGGCGGCACCGCCCGGGTGCTCGGCCCGCAGGCCCTCACCGGCCCTGCCACCTCCACCGACCCTGCGCTGATCGCGGCCCACTACCTCGAGCAGCAGCTGGTCGCCAGCGGCAACCTCTTCATCAACTTCGGATTCCCCGACTACGGACTGACCGCCGACGCCGTCCTCGCGCTCGACGCCGCCGGCACCGGCCAGGTCGCGGCAGCCGCCGCAACGGCCGTGCTCGCCAAGGATCCCAACGCCTACACCGGCTTCGGTGACCCCGCCGAGGTGTATGCCGGATCTGTGGCCAAGCTCCTCAATGTGGCAGTTGCGCAGAAGATCGACCCCACGGCATTCGGCGGGGTCAACCTCGTCGCAACCCTCCAGGGCCTCGAGCAGGGCACCGGTCGCTTCAGCGACGTCTCGCAGTACGGCGACTACTCCAACACCTTCGGGCAGTCCTTCGCGCTCATCGGGCTGCACCGCGCCGGCGCGGGACCGAGCAGCGCCGCCGTGGCCTACCTCATCGACCAGCAGTGCCCGGCCGGTGGCTTCCAGCTCTACATGAGCGACACCGGGTGCACCGACGACACCGCCGCGGACCCCGATGCCACCGCCATGGCAGTCCAGGCCCTCCTCGCCGCTGGCGGAGGGGCCGGCGCCGCCTCCGACGGTCTTGACTACCTCACCTCCCGGCAGGGCAGCGATGGTGGCGTGGGCGGCGCCGGGCTCACCAGCTCGGTGAACGCGAACAGCACCGGCCTCGCGGGCCAGGCCTTCCTCGCCGGCGGTCGCTCGGCGCAGGCCCGCCTCGCGGTCTCCTACCTCGAGGCACTGCAGTACGGCTGCTCCTTCCCCGCCGCCCTTCGTGGTGGCATCGCCTATGACTCGGCGACGTTCGCGTCCCAGAAGGAGGCCGGCGCCACGGCAACCCCGAGCGACCAGGACCGTCGTTCCACCGCCCAGGCGCTCCTCGCCCTGGCGGGAACCCCTCTCGGAAGCGTCACCTCTGCCGGTTCGGACGCTGTGGCCCCCGAGCCCGCCTGCACGACGCCTGCACCCACCCAGAGCCCCTCCACATCGCCGAACCCGCCGACGTCCTCAACCGGTGGAACGCCCCCCACCTCGGGTAGCGGCTCCAACGGCACCGACAACCCGCCGGCGGCCGGCGGTGGCTCGACGCCCGACGTCGTGCCCGTCTCGAAGCCCTCGGGCTCGCTCGCCCAGACCGGCTCCGACCTGATCCTGCCGGTCGGTCTCGGCGCACTGCTCGTCGTCCTCGGCGCAGCAGCGGTGCTCTCCTCACGCCGTCGCGGGGCGCACGCCTGATGACCCTCCCCCGATCCGTCCTGCGCCGCCTCGCCGGCGCAGCCGCGGCCTCCGCACTGGCCGTGGGCGGCCTGTTCCTCGCGGCGGCCCCGGCGAGCGCGGCCGCGTGCTCGGGCACCTCGGGGGTCACGGTCATCGTCGACACCGGCAGCAGCATCTCGACCCGATGCGCTCCCGGTGACCCGGCATCCGGTCTCGCGGCTCTCGCGGCAGCCGGCTTCGCGGTCACCCAGGTGTCGACCCAGCCGGGCTTCGTCTGCAGGATCAACGGGTTCCCCTCCTCGGACCCCTGCGTGCGCACCCCACCCGCCACGGCCTACTGGGCCTACTGGCACGCCAAGCGCGGCGGGTCCTGGACCTACAGCACCCAGGGCGCCGGGACCTACGACCCGGCCCCGGGGTCGGTGCAGGGCTGGCGCTTCGGCTCAGGCCAACAACCGCGCACAGCCCCGCCGGCTCCGACGCAGACGACCGCACCCAAGCCGTCTGTCGCACCCAAGCCGACCGTCGCACCCAAGCCGACCGTGGCCCCCAAGCCCGCTGTCGCGCCCAAGGTGACCGCGCAGCCCAAGGCCACGACCAGGTCGACGGGGGGCACGACCCCGGGGAAGACTGCGGCGCCGAAGTCCTCCAGCTCGACCACCCCCAAGGGCTCGCCCAGCGCGTCGGCGTCGGCGACGCCCAGCGCGTCCGCGAGCGCCTCCACGGCCGTGACCTCCCCGGAGGAGTCGCCCACTCCCGAGGAGTCCGCCACTGCGCTCGCCGCCGCGCCGACCAGCGCCGACTCCGGCGGCGGTGGCACGAGCACGCTGATCATCGGCGGGGCCCTCGTCGCTCTCGTGGCTGGGGGCGCCGGATTCGCGGCGTGGAAGCGACGCGTGTGAGGCGATGATGGAGCGATGAGCCCCTCCCTCCCGCGCGCCCTGCACCCGGGTGCGTGGTGGGGGTGGGCCATCGCCATGGCGGTAGCCGTCAGCATGACGACCAACCCGTTCCTGCTGGGGCTGGCCCTCGCGGCCACCGCGCTCGTCGTCGCCTCCCGGCGCGGCTCCTCACCGTGGGCCAGGGCCTTCCGTCTCTACCTGTGGCTCGGGCTGGCGATCATCGTCCTGCGCCTCGTCCTGCACGTCGTCGTGGGGCTGAAGTTCGGCAGCATCGTCGTGCTCCCCCTGCCCGAGGTCACCCTCCCCTCGTGGGCGGCCGGTATCCAGATCGGCGGCACCGTCTACCTCGAGGGCCTGCTGGGCGCAGCCGCTCAGGGGCTGCGACTCGCGGTGATGATCGCGTGCATCGGTGCGGCCAACGCCCTCGCCAACCCCAAGCGGCTGCTGCGCGCGCTGCCGGCCGCCCTGCACGAGATCGGCTCCGCTGTCGTGGTGTCGGTGTCGGTGGCGCCCCAGCTCGCCGAGAGCGTTCAGCGGGTGCGCCGGGCCCGGCTGCTCCGCGGGGACACCAGCCGCGGCATCCGCGCCGTTCCGGCGATCGCGCTGCCCGTGCTCGAGGACACCCTCGACCGCTCGCTCCTCCTGGCCGCCGCGATGGACTCCCGCGGCTACGGACGGGTCACGGCCGCTCCCCGCGCCCAGCGCCTGGTCACCGCCACGGTCACCTTCGCCGGGCTGCTCGCCTGCGCGGTGGGGATCTACGGGGTCCTCGACGCCTCCACCCCCGCTCTCCTCGGCACGCCATTGCTCGCAGCCGGGCTTGCCCTCTCCGCCGCCGGGTTGTGGCTCGGCGGCCGGCACGTGCCCCGCTCGACCTACCGACCCGACCCGTGGCGAGGCGCGGAGTGGCTCACCGTGGCGGGCGGGGCCTGCGCCGCAGCGGCTCTCGTCATCACCGCACGCACCTCACCTGATTCCCTGACCATTCCACTCACCCCCCTGGCGGTGCCCGCCCTTCCCCTGGTTGCGGTGGTCGGCCTCCTCCTCGCCGCGCTCCCGGCCTACCTCACCCCCGAACCGCCACGACCGGCATCCCGCGTGCCGGTCCGTGGCGCCCGGCATCCGGAGGTGAGCAGCCGTGGCTGAGCACGCCATCACCCTCCACCAGGTCTCCGTCATGCTTCCCGGCGCCGACCGGCCTGTGCTGCGCGAGGTCGACCTCGCTGTCGAGGAGGGTGAGCTCGCGCTCGTCGTCGGGCGCACCGGGTCGGGCAAGTCGACCCTGCTCGGGGCGATGTGCGGGCGGGTGCCGCACTTCACCGGGGGCACGCTGCGCGGGCGGGTGGTCGTGCACGGCAGGGACACCCGCGAGCACCGACCCCGCGACCTGGCCGACCTCGTCGGGGTGGTGGGGCAGGACCCCCTCGCCGGATTCGTCACCGACACGGTCGAGGAGGAGCTCGCCTACGGCATGGAGCAGCTCGGGCTGCCCACGGCGACGATGCGCAAGCGCGTGGAGGAGACCCTGGACCTGCTCGGCATCGCCGAGTTGCGCGGCGCGGCGCTCCGGGAGCTCTCGGGCGGGCAGCAGCAGCGTGTCGCCATCGGTTCGGTGCTGACGGCCCACCCCCGGGTGATCCTGCTCGACGAGCCGACCTCCGCGCTGGACCCCACCGGGGCCGAGGAGGTGCTCGCCACCATCACCCGGCTCGTCCACGACCTTGCGGTCACGGTGGTGGTCGCGGAGCACCGGGTCGAGCGGGTGCTGCACTACGCCGACAGCGTCATCCACGTCTCGCCCGACGGCCGGGTGCGCTCCGGGATGCCGTCGGCCGTCATGGTCGACAGCGACGTGACCTCCCCGGTCGTCGAGCTGGGCCGGTATGCCGGGTGGTCGCCGCTCCCGCTGTCGGTGCGCGACGCCCGCCGGGCCGCGACGGACCTGCGCTCCCGCCTCACCGCCACCCTCACCCCGCCGCCCGAAGAACCCGTGAACAATCGACCAATAGGTCAGTTCTTCACCGACTGCCCGCCGAGCGAGCGTGTGAATAATCGACCTATTGGTCAACTCTTCACCGGCGACGACGGCAGCGTCGCGCTCCGAGGAAAGGGTGTCGTGGTGCGGCACCCCGGTGACGTCATCGCCGTCGCCGGGGTTGACCTCGCGCTGCGGCGCGGCGAGGTGACGGCCCTGATGGGGCGAAACGGCTCCGGCAAGTCCTCCTTGCTGTGGGCCCTCCAGGGGAGCGGGCCCCTCACGAGCGGCCAGGTCGAGGTGGTGGGCTCCGACGGCACGTGGAGCGCACCGGCATCCTTGGCTCCACGCGAGCGCCGGGCCCGGGTCGGGCTCGTGCCACAGAGCGCGAGCGACCTGCTCTACCTCGACACCGTCGCGGCTGAGTGCGCCCAGGCCGACCGCGAGAGCGCGATGCCGGGCGGCACGTGCGCTGCCCTGCTCGCCGAGCTGGTCCCCGGCATCCCGCCCGACCGCCACCCGCGGGACCTCTCGGAGGGGCAGAAGCTCGCCCTGGTGCTCGCGGTGCAGCTCAGCGCCGACCCGCCCGTCCTGCTGCTCGACGAGCCGACCCGCGGGCTCGACCCGTCGGCCAAGGCGACGCTGAGCGGCGTCCTGCGTGACCTCGCCGCCCGCGCTCGCTCGATCACCGTATCCACCCACGACGTCGAGTTCGTCGCTGAGTGCGCCGACCGCGTCCTGGTCCTGGCCGCAGGCGAGGTCGTCGCCGACGGGCCTACCGCCGAGGTGGTCGTGTCATCGCCCGCGTTCGCACCTCAGGTCGCCAAGGTGACTGCTCCCGGGCCCTGGCTCACCGTCGGTCAGGTGCGCCAGGCGTTGTCGGAGGCGACCACGTGAGCGACCCGACACCAGCGAGCACCACCCCCGCCGCGCCGCAGGTGAGCACGCCACGCCAGCTGCGCGTGGTGCGGATGCGACCGCGATCCGCCGCGGCGGTCGCCCTCGTCAGCATTACCGGGCTCATCGCCTTCGGGTGGCCGCTCTTCGTGACTCCGGGCTCGGCGCTGGCGCACGGCACCGACGCCCCGCTGGTCTTCGCACTCGTCCTCCCGCTGCTGCTCGCCGTGGTGCTCGCCGAGATGAGCGAGGGCGGGATGGACGTCAAGGCCGTCGCGATGCTCGGCGTGCTCTCGGCGGTCGGCGCGGCGCTTCGCCCACTCGGGGCCGGCACCGCCGGTCTGGAGACGGTCTTCTTCCTGCTCGTCCTCGGGGGTCGGGTCTTCGGCGCCGGTTTCGGTTTCGTGCTGGGCGCCACGACCCTCTTCGCCTCGGCGCTGATCACCGGCGGGGTCGGGCCTTGGCTGCCCTTCCAGATGCTCGGTGCCGCCTGGGTGGGCTCGGGCGCCGGGCTGCTGCCATCGCTGCGGGGCCGGTGGGAGGTGGTGATGCTCGCCGCCTACGGTGCGACCTCCGGGCTCGTCTACGGCCTGCTGCTCAACTTCTCCTTCTGGCCCTTCGCCACTGGGCTCGGCGGCGGGCTGTCCTTCGTCGCGGGCGCTCCCGTCGGCGAGAACCTGCACCGTTTCGTCGTCTTCAGCGTCTCGACGAGCCTGGGCTGGGACATCGGGCGCGCCCTGACCAACGTCGTGCTCATCCTCGTCACCGGCCGGGCCGTGCTCGGGGCGTTGCGACGGGCCGCGCGGCGCGCGGCCTTCGAGGAACCGGTGGCGTTCGAGGGGCCCGACTCCGCACCGAGCACGGTCTCACAGGGCGACCTCGTGCCCAGCGATGGCCCACCCCACGTGGATCGGCCCACCGACTTGGCACAATCGAGCCCATGAGCTCCCTCGACCTGGACCGCGACACCGCCTGGCTGAGCCGGGAGGACCTGGATGCCGCGCGGGCCCGCCTGCCGATCCTCTACGTCGACGCGGTGCCGGTGCGGGTGGATGAGCGCGGCCAGGTGCGCGCGGTGGGGGTGCTGCTGCGCCTGGACACCGAGGGCACCGTCTCGCGGGAGCTGGTGTCCGGCCGGGTTCTGCACCACGAGCGGGTCCGCGACGCGCTGCTGCGCCACATCGAGAAGGACCTCGGGCCGATGGCGCTCCCGCGGGTTCCGGTGAGCCCGCAGCCGTTCACCGTGGCCGAATACTTCCCCACGCCCGGGGTCACCCCGTTCCACGACCCGCGCCAGCACGCCGTGTCACTCGCGTTCGTCGTCCCGGTGGCAGGCGACTGTGCGCCCCAGAACGACGCCCTCGACCTCACCTGGCTGACGCCCGACCAGGCGCTGGACCCCGGCATCCAGGCTGAGATGGATCGGGGCCACGGAGTCCTGCTGCGGCAGGCCCTCGCCCACCTGGGCCACCCCGTCTGAGCACGGCCCCGGCGTCAGGCCCGTCGCGCGACGTAGACCAGGAAGTCGTCCTCGGGCGTGGGTGGCAGGTCGTTGTACTGCCCCAGCACCTCCGCCGAGGCGAAGCCAGCCCTCTCGAGCATCAGGACGAGCTCGCCGCGCACGTAGAGGTTCACTGTGAGCCGGTGCCGTTCCTGCGCGAGGAGCACCTCGCCCTGCCAGTGTCGGGCATGGATCTCCCACGCCTCCTGTTGGGCGAGCGGGTCCAAGGCCAGCAGCCGCGCTGTGAGGGAGTAGTCGGTGCCGTCCGGCGCGCGATGTCGCTGCGCCTCCGCCGGCTCGGGCTCGGGAAGACCGGCGCGCAGCCCCTTGGGCCACAGACCCCAGTGGGCGGGGTCGGAGTAGGGGACCTCGTTGTCGAGTACCAGCACGCCACCGGGCTCGAGGTGGTCGTGCAGGCGGCGCAGAGCCTGAAGGTCCTGCTCCCGCGTCGACCCCAGCCCGAGCCCACCGCACACGAGGACCGTGCGGTAGCGTCGCGCAAGGTCGAGTTCGTGCATCGCCTGGCAGACCAGGGTCGGGGCCGCCCCCACGGCGTCACTCGCCTCGCGGCAGCGGGCGATCATGTCGGCTGAGGCGTCGCAGCCATCGACGTCGAGACCCTCCGCCACGTAGGGGACGAGCAGCCTGCCGGCGCCGCAGGCGACGTCCAGCGCCGGCTGGCCGGCACTCACGAACCGGCGGAAGTAGTCGATCTCCGGACCGGTGCGCCGAAAGAGGGACCACCAGCGGGCGACCAGCCCGTGGTGCCAGCTCTGCGGTTCCACCGAGGTCATGCCCGACCCTAACGAAGACGGGCCGCGGCGGTCACTCCCTTTTTGGTCAGCCGGTGAACTTGTCGCGGGTGCGGGTCATGTCGTGGGCATCCGCGGCGGCCGACTCCGCAGCGGTCGGGGCAGTGCCCCCCAGCCGGGCCGGGATGTAGCGCAGGTCATCACCGTGCAGCGTCGGGTAGGCGGCCTGCTGCGCGTCGAGCTGGGCCTGCATCGCGATGCGCAGCCGCTCCCCCGCGGCCGTGACGTCCTCACGACGCTCCAGGTGCATCGGCTCCCCGACGGTGATGCTGATCGGCACGTTGGCCCGGCCCAGGTGCTTGGGCAGGTTCTTCGTCCAGACCCGCTGACCGCCCCAGATGGTCACCGGCAGGATCGGGACCCCGGCCACCTGGGCCATCTTGACGGCACCGGGCTTGAACTCCTTGAGCTCGAAGGAGCGCGACATCGTCGCCTCGGGGAACACCCCGACGATCTCACCGGCGCGCAGGGCCCGGATCGCTGCCGCGAACGCCTCACCGCCCTTGTGCCGGTCGACCGGGATGTGGTGCATGCCACGCATGAGCGGCCCCGCCACCCGGTGGCCGAAGATCGACTTCTTGGCCATGAACCGCACGTAGCGGCGACGCGGCCAGGTCGCGAGACCGGCATACATGAAGTCCAGGTATGCCGTGTGGTTGATCGCCACCACCGCGCCACCCTCGCGTGGCACGTTCTCCTCGCCGGTGATGGTGAACCGGTTCCCCTGGAGGAAGAAGACCGTTTTCGCAGCGGCGATGACGGTCCGGTAGAAGGGTTCCATGAGTGCAGCCTAGGGCAGGGAAGCCAGTGCTCCCGCGTGGCACCGCGGTGCTGGCGCTCGCTGGCTCGGCTGGCGCGCAGGCGGCCACGAGCCTGAACCCGGGTGAGCCCACCCCCTTCGGTCTGGGAGGATGTGCGGCATGACCGAGCATCCCTCCGCATCCTCCGCTGCCCCCATCCCGGACCGGCCCTCCCTGGAGGGCCTGGAGGAGAAGTGGGCCGCGGTGTGGCGTGAGCAGGGCACCTACGCCTTCGACCGTGAGGCTGCGCTGGCCGGCCCCCGCTCCCAGGTGTTCTCCATCGACACCCCACCCCCCACCGCCAGTGGCTCGCTGCACATGGGTCACGTCTTCAGCTACACCCACACCGACTGCATGGCCCGCTACAAGCGCATGCAGGGGTTCAACGTCTTCTACCCCATCG
>JBDSVV010000050.1:0-4583 GCA_039927035.1 Ornithinibacter sp.
CGTGCTCGAGCCACACGGTACACCCTGGGGCCCGGGCACCACCGTGCTCTGAGCTATCACGGCGGGGGAGTGGGCGAGCCCCACGCCATGGTCTGAGGCTGCTCGCCGCTCTGGGAGACTGGTGGGATGAGCACTGAGGAGCCCACCGCCCGGACCGAGGACCCCGCGGCGGTCGAGCGTGCACTGCGGGCCGGGCTGGAAGACTTCGACCTGAGCGAGGAGGACCGCGCCCTGCTCGAGTGCGGTGACCAGGCCTTCGCCGACGGCGGCCCCGGCGGGCCCGTCCCGGTGGTGGCCGTCGTGGGTCGGCCCAACGTCGGCAAGTCCACCCTCGTCAACCGCATCATCGGTCGCCGTGAGGCCGTGGTCGAGGACGTCCCCGGGGTCACCCGCGACCGGGTCGCCTACGACGCGGAGTGGGCCGGCACCCGGTTCACCCTCGTCGACACCGGCGGGTGGGCGATCGAGGCCACCGGCATCCACCTCCGGGTCGCCGAGCAGGCTGAGATCGCAGTCGAGCTCGCGGACGTCGTGCTGTTCGTCGTCGACGCCATGGTGGGCGCTACCGACGACGACGAGTCGGTCGTGCGTCTGCTGCGTCGCTCCGGCAAGCCTGTGGTGCTCATCGCCAACAAGGTCGACGACCAGCGCACTGAAGCCGACGCTGCAGCGTTGTGGAACCTCGGGCTCGGTCAGCCGTGGCCCGTCTCGGCCCTGCACGGGCGCGGGAGCGGTGATGCGCTCGATGCCATCCTGGAGGTGCTGCCGGAGTTCTCCGGAGCCGGCGGAGCCTACGAGCGCGGCGGCCCGCGCCGCGTCGCCCTGCTGGGTCGCCCCAACGTCGGCAAGTCCTCCATGCTCAACAAGCTCGCAGGCTCGGAGCGGGTGGTCGTCGACGAGGTCGCCGGCACCACGCGCGACCCGGTCGACGAGATGATCGAGCTCGGTGGTCGCACCTGGCGATTCGTCGACACGGCGGGCATCCGGCGCAGGGTGCACCAGACCCGCGGGGCCGACTTCTACGCCTCGCTGCGCACCCAGACAGCTCTGGAGAAGGCTGAGGTCGCGGTCGTGCTCGTCGACGCCTCCGAGGTCATCACCGAGCAGGACGTGCGGGTCATCCAGCAGGTCATCGATGCTGGCCGCGCGCTCGTCATCGCCTACAACAAGTGGGACCTCACCGACGAGGAGCGTCGCCACTTCCTGCAGCGCGAGATCGAGCGGGACCTGGTGCAGATCCCGTGGGCGCCGCGAGCTAACGTCTCGGCGCTCACGGGGCGACACATGGACAAGCTGGTCCCGGCCCTCGACACGGCGCTGGAGTCGTGGGGGACCCGTATCTCGACGGGACGGCTCAACGCCTTCCTCGGCGAGATCGTCGCGTCCCACCCGCACCCGGTGCGCGGAGGCAAGCAGCCGCGCATCCTCTTTGCGACCCAGGCCGGCACCTGCCCGCCGCGGTTCGTGCTCTTCGCGTCGGGCTTCATCGAGGCGGGCTACCGGCGGTTCATCGAGCGCCGGCTGCGCGAGACCTTCGGTTTCCAGGGCACGCCGATCGAGATCTCGGTGAGGGTGCGCGAGAAGCGTTCCCGCCGATGAATCCTGACCCGCCAGGCTTTTCGGGGTCACCCGCGAAAACCTCGGTGAGACAGGCAAAGACTTGCCTTGTCTCACCGGTACTTCGCATCCTCGAGGCGGATTGGGTCGGCGCCGCACGCATGGGATAAGGTTTCGACGCTCCTGCGAGGGGGCAAGCCACGGGCTGTGGCGCAGCTTGGTAGCGCACCTGACTGGGGGTCAGGGGGTCGCAGGTTCAAATCCTGTCAGCCCGACCGGACGATGTGCAGGTCAGAAGGTTTGACATCTCGCGCAGAGTAGCGATCGATTTCACCAGCAACATGGGCGGAAGCAGCGACCGAGGCCTTCTGGGCTTCCTGACCGGAACGACCTTGTGCACTTGGCTTACAAGGGCTTCACGACCATCACCAACCAAGGTGGTGACAACGCGGAGCTGAAGAAGGACGTCGGTCGCTCGATCATGATCTCCATCGCGCCGTGGACGGTGACCTCCCTTCTGCTCGCCGTCACTGTGGCCGGCAGCCGCAGCGTCGACCAGGTCGTCGCGGCCCGCGACCAAAGGTGGCTGCAGCGGCCGACCCTGTCTTCGGCTCCTGGGGCGTCGGCGTGACAATAGTTCCGGCCATGGTGGCGGCCTTCTCCGGACTGCTGGCCAGGATCCACTCGGTCTCCCGGGTCTGCGGTCTCGTGTGTGCGACCAGTCTCTGGTGGTGACACCCGGTCTGACCATCATGCTCGCCGCGTTTCATCGCGGTGAAAGGACACGACGACCTGCTCACCCTGGCCGTCTCCTTGGGGGTGGCAGGCATCCTTGCCGCGAGCCAGCTGATCATCGTGCGTCGTGCCGACCACGCCCAGCAGGACGCTGGCCGCGCTCGGCGTCGCGCGAGGTCAGGGCACGCAGACCTGACGGTGCCGGATGCTGCCAGCTGGCGCCGAGGCGGCCCTCCCCGTTCGAGGCATGCCATCGAGGCCCTGACCATCCACCACCCCTAGGACTCAGCCCGGGGGCCGCTTGAAGAGGGTGCGACTCAACTCGACGCATCTGGGGCAGCCACGTCACGAGGAGGCGTCCACATGGGCGATGTCCATGGTGGTACGGGCGCTCATGCTTGAAACGGGGTGATGGGTCAGGTCAGAAATCGGCGGCACGGTTGCGGTCAACAGGAACGGACCCTGCCGTCCTGCTGCTTCTTGAATCACGCTGTCACTGGCGAGTGTCGCCGAGGCCCCCCAGCCGATACCACCAGGATCCGAGGCACCAGAGAGTCGTCGTCAGAATAGCGCCCCCGAGGAGAACCGCGCCCCCAAGGAGGAACCCCAGGAAGGGTAGACGGTAGTCGAAGGCAGTAGCTGAACCCGCTAGGCAGATCGTTGAGATCAGGTAAGAGAATTGTCGCGGCTTCGGCGTGGGTGGGAGCGGGGCGCCACCGAATAGATGGCGCACCCCGACGTTGTAGATGAGGTCGATCACCATGCCGCGCGGCACGAGTGCGCCACTGAGTGCGACGAGCGCCATCGACCCCAACCACAGGGGCGACTGCAGAACGAGTCCGACCGCGACGAGAATTGTCGCGACGCCGGGGGTGAACCGTAGTGGCAATGCGTAGCGCGATTTGGCGTCAGCATCGAGCCCTCCAAAGCCCTGCATATCCAAGTTGGCACTGGTGGCAGCACTACAGCTTGTCATCATCAACATCCTCTTCCTGTATCTTCAGCAATCCTCGTGGATCACACATGCCTTCATGTATGACCCAGATCGATTCGAAGTGTTCGTCATGTTGCCGCAACAATCTCAACTGTCGCCTGAGGCCGGACAGCGGCGCCGCCTCGCCGGGACTGCTTCCGCTCGGCGCCGCCGTGGTTGGCCGTCGTGCGCCAGCGTCGGGTGCATTGCCTTGCCTTAAGTCTGGGCGGTCGCGCAGCCGGTTGCAGTGCCAAACGTCCCGCTTCCGGCTCAGGTCAGTGCTCCGCCGGTCACTGGGTGTCGCCGTCCGGAGACACACTCCGCCAATATCCGCACGATCCGGGGCATGAGGGCCTCATGCCAGGGGACAGAGGCGCGCGCATCAATGCCGAGGACACCGTCCGTGTCGGTCACCTCCCGGCTTGACCCTTCACCACGAGGCTCGACGCGTCACCGCGGGCGGAGTCGTGGCGGTCGCCCTCGAAGACGAACCGGCTGCCTCAGCGCGGCGTCTAACGTGGTCCCTACGGCGGAGCGAACTCGACGTCGCCGTGGTCCACGATGTAGTTGACGGGAAGAGCTCCGGGGTCCGTCGACGACCACGCCGAGACGATCGAAGGAAACGTCGCGCAGCAGTGCCCAGGACGGCGAGGCGGCGTCCCTGGTCAGTGGGGTCGGGCATTCCTTGGGGTCGCCGGGTGGGTGGCGGCGAACACCGCAGCCTGGGTTCGGCTGTCCATGCCGAGCTTGCCGAGCACGGCGGTGACGTAGTTCTTGACCGTCTTCTCGGAGAGCGACAGCGCAGAGCCGATCTCCCGGTTTGTCAGTCCTTGGGCGATGTGGTCCAGCACGCGATGCTCTTGCGGGGAGAGCCGTTGCAGCCGAGGGTCGGCCTGGGTCTCACGGGCCCAGCTGCGGCGGGCCCTCTCGACATCGTCCGGGCCGAGGAGCTGCTGACCACTGCCGACCGCGCGAATGGCCTCGATCAGCCCGTTCCCCTTGATGTCCTTGAGGAGGTACCCGGCGGCTCCCGCAAGGATCGCGCTGGACAGGGCCCGCTCGTCGTCGAACGAGGTGAGGATGAGCGCCTTGGTCGACGGGTACCTGGAGCGGATCTCCCGGCAGACGTCGATGCCTGACCCGTCCGGCAGACGGGCGTCGAAGATGGCCACGTCCGGTCGCGCCGCGGGGATGCGGGCCCTTGCCTCGGCTGCGGTCCCGGCCTCGCCCACGACCTCGAACTCCGCGACCGTCTCGAGCAGCTCGCGCAGCCCTCGTCGCACGATCTCGTGGTCATCCACGAGGAAGACGCGAGTCG
>JBDSVV010000051.1:0-10796 GCA_039927035.1 Ornithinibacter sp.
CTCCGCGATCAACTCGAACGGCTACCGCAGCCTCGACGAGAACGCCAAGGTCGAGTACGAGACGCAGCAGGGCGCCAAGGGCCCCCAGGCCGCGAACATCACCGTCCTCGGCTGAGACTCGCTCCACACGCGCCCTCGGGCGCACCCAACGACCGCCGTCCGGTATCCGGGCGGCGGTCGTTGCGTGTCCGGACCTCCAGCGGTCCGGACCTCCAGCGGGTCCAGACCTCCGGCACGTCCGGACCTTCGGCACGTCCGGGGCCGCTGCGTGTGCGGATTGACCGCTGTGCGACGTGGCGTCCACCACATTTTCGCATCGCAGGTGCGCCGTCGCCACGCCGCCATATGACAGCATCGCCGAATCTACGCTACCGTAAGTTACGGTAGCGTAGGTTGTTCCCGGCGCCACCGTGGTCCTCCGCGACAAAGGTGGCTCCCATGACAACAGCACCGACCAAGACCGCTCCCCGTGCGTCCGCTCGCGCCGATCACAATAAGTGTACCGAGGGCCGAGCACGGGTCCGGCCCACCGTGATCCAGGGCGGCATGGGAGTCGCCGTCTCCGGGTGGCGCCTGGCCCGGGAGGTCTCCCTCGCGGGGCACCTCGGCGTGGTCTCCGGGACGGCGATGGATGCCGTGCTCGCACGCCGCCTGCAAGACGGGGACCCGGGAGGGCACTACCGCCGGGCCCTCGCCCACTTCCCGAGCGCGGCCATCGCGAGGCGGGTGCTCGACACCTCCTTCCTCGAGGGTGGCCGCTTGCCCACCACGCCGTACACGCCCGTGCCCAAGCTGACCCTGACGACCTCGCGCGCCGGGCAGGAGCTCGCCGTCGTCGACAACTTCGCCGAGGTGTGGCTAGCCCGCGAGGGCCATGACGGCGTCGTGGGCATCAACTGCATCGAGAAGATCCAGATGGCGACCCCCACGGCCCTCCTCGGCGCGATGCTCGCCGGGGTCGACTACGTGCTCATGGGCGCCGGCATCCCCCGCGAGGTGCCGCAGCTGCTGCGGTCACTGGCGGCGGGTGAGGTCGGCCGGATCCCCGCCGACGTCGCCGGCGGCAGGTTCCAGCGCACCATCGAGGTCGACCCGGTCGCCCTCCTGGGCGCCGAGCTCCCCGAGCTGACCAGACCCGACTTCCTGGCGATCGTCTCGCTCGACCAGCTCGCGTCCTACCTGCACCGCGACCCCGAGATCCGGCCGGACGGCTTCGTTGTCGAGCGCCCCCCGGCCGGCGGCCACTCGGCCCCGCCACGTGGACGGCTGCAGCTCGACGAGCTCGGCGAGCCGGTCTACGGTGCCCGCGACGAGGCCGACCTGGGCAAGATGGCTGCGATCGGCCTGCCGTTCTGGATGGCGGGGGCCTACGGCACGCCGGAGCAGGTCGTTGCCGCGGTCCGCGCGGGGGCGGTCGGTGTGCAGGTCGGCACGCTCTTCGCGCTCGCCGCCGACTCGGGGCTGAGTGATGCCGCCCGCGAGCCAGTGCTGGACAAGCTGCGGGCGGGTGACCTCATGGTGCGCAACGACCCTCGCGCCAGCCCGACCGGCTTCCCGTTCAAGGTGGTCACCCTCGAGGGCACGGCCAGCCAGGGGGAGATCTACGAGGCGCGCACGCGGCTGTGCGACCTGTCCTACCTGCGCCAGCCGTTCGAGCGCGCCGACGGTTCGGTCGGCTATCGCTGCGCCGCAGAGGTGGTGCACATGTATGTCCGCAAGGGCGGCGAGACGCAGGACACCGAGGGCCGCAAGTGCCTCTGCAACGGACTGACGGCCACCATCGGTCTGGGCCAGCACCGCAAGGGTCGGTTCGACGAGATGCCGCTGGTCACCCTCGGGGAGGACCTCGCAGGAGCCAACGAGCTCATCGCGCGCCACCCGGGCGGCTGGACCGCCCGCCAGGCCCTCGCCTACCTCCTGGAACGGATGCCGGCTGCCTCCGACTCCTGACCGGGTGTCAGGCCGGGGTGATGACGACCTTGCCCCGGGCGAGCCCGCCACTGACGTGGTTCACCGCGGCAGCGGCCTGCGACAGCGGAAAGGTCCGCTCCAGCGCCGGGCGCACCCCACCGCGCTCGATGACCTCCGTGATCTCGGCGAGGTCGGCACCGTCCTCCGACGCAACCAGCATGACGAGCCGCTGTCGCACGAACGGCGAGAGCAGCGCGGCGCCGATCGACCGTTGGAGCCCTCCGATCCACCGCCCCGGGTGCTCGCTGCCGACGATCACGAGGGAGCCTCGATCGGTGAGCAGCGCCCGCAGGGCCCGCACCCGACGGTGGCCCGCGATGTCGACGATGACGTCGAACCGCTCATCAACCCCTTCGAGCGGGGTGCTCATGTGGTCGATGACGTCCTTTGCGCCCAGGGAGCGGACCAGGTCGACCTTCGACGGGCCGCACACGCCGGTGACCGCGGCTCCGAGATCGACCGCGAGCTGCACGGCATAAGACCCCACACCGCCGGATGCGCCGATGACCAGCACTCGATCACCCGCACAGACACGACCTGCACGCAGCGCCTGTAGTGCGGTGATCGCCGACACGGGCACCGCCCCCGCCTCCTCGACAGTGAGGTTGCCCGGGCGTCGGGCCAGCCGGCTGAGCGGAACGACCGCGAGCTCGGCGAAGGACCCACGGGCCGTGCCGTAGACGGCATCCCCCACGCCATGGCTCCTCACGTCCTCACCGACGGCCTCGACGGTGCCTGCCACGTCACGACCCGGTGTGCGGTCGCGTGGGGCGCGCAGCCCGAGCGCGAGCCGCGCGGCCAGCGGCCTGCCGACCATCGCGTGCCAGGTGCCGCGGTCGACGCCCGCCGCGCCGACGCGCACCAGCACCTCGCCGCGAGCGGGGACAGGCGCGGGCACCTCCTCGAGCCGAAGCTCCTCACTGCCGCCGTAACGGTGCTGCACGATCGCCTGCATGGTCATCCTTACGCTGTAAGCCCCACGGGTGCCCACCGTAGCCTTACAACGTAAGATGAGGCAAGCCCGACCGTGACCTTCCCCCTGACCACGCCCCACTTCTTCCCACGCGAGGAGCAGCGATGCCGTCCCCCCGCGCCGCGTTGAGCCGTGAGCGTGTCGTCTCCGAGGCGCTCGAGCTCGCCGATGCGAAGGGCCTGGCCGCGCTGTCGATGCGGGCCCTCGCCGCCCGCCTCGGCGTCGAGGCGATGTCGCTCTACCACCACGTCGCGGGCAAGGAGGCGCTCCTCGACGCGATGGTCGACCAGGTCTTCAGCGAGCTGCACCTCCCGGTCGTCGGTGCGCCGTGGCGCGCGGAGATGCGGGCGCGCTCGGTGTCCGGTCGAGCCGTGCTCCTGCGCCACCACTGGGCCGTGGGGTTGATGGACTCGCGGCGCACCCCGGGGCACGAGACGCTCCTCCACCACGATGCGGTGCTGGGATGCCTTCTCGTACAGGGCTTCTCACTCGTTCACACCGGAACCGCCTTTGCCCTGCTGGACGCCCACCTCTACGGGTTCATGCTCCAGGAGGTCAGCCTCCCCTTCAAGAGCGAGATCGACCTCGCAGCGCTGGGAGCGGAGATTCTCGGCCCGGAGGTGCGCGCCTCCTACCCCCACTTCACGGCATACGCGCAGGGTCGCGCTCTCCAGCCCGGCTTCGTGTTCGGCGAGGAGTTCGAGGTCGGCCTGGACCTCGTGCTGGGCGCCCTGGATGGGCTCCGGTCGTCGGCTCCTGCGTGACGCAGACCCCCGTGTGACGCATGACCCGTGGTCGGCCGGGGGTGAGGTTGCGTCAGCTCAGGTGGACCGGCTCGACGATGCTGCGGTGCTCGTGGTCGCTTCCGGATGCCGTGCTCGACCCCTCGAGAGCGTGCGCGGGGTGCTCGCACCCGCCCGGCGGGACGAGGCGGACGACCACCGACTTCGACGTCGGGCAGTTGCTCCACTCGGCCACCGAGTCCAGCGGCACGAGCACGTTGCACTCGGGGTAGTAGGCGGCGGCGCACCCCCGGGCCGTCGGGTAGGGGACGACGCGGTATCCGCGCACGACCCGCTCGGACTCATCGCGCCAGACCGAGACGACGTCGACGAGCTGGTCCGCCACGAGACCGAGACGGGCGATGTCATCGGGATGGACCATCACCACCTGGCGTCCACCGGCGAGCCCGCGGTAGCGGTCGTCGTGACCGTAGATCGTGGTGTTGTACTGGTCGTGGCTGCGCAGCGTCTGCAGCAGGAGATGGCCCTCGGGGACCTCCAGCACCCCCATCGGGCTCACCGCGAACTCCGCTCGTCCCGAGGCGGTCTGGAAGGTGCGGGAGTCGCGCGGCGGGTGCGGGAGCACGAACCCTCCCGGTCGCTGCACCTTCTCCTCATAGGCCTCGCAGCCGGGAACCACCCGCGAGATGTGGTGCCGGATGGCGCGGTGGTCCTCGGCCATCGCGTCCCAGTCGATGCGCGAGCCGGGCGGCCCGTCACCCAAGGTCGCCTCGGCGATGCGGCAGACGATCCAGGGCTCTGAGCGCAGCAACGGGCCGGCCGGGGTGTTGCGCCCCACCGACAGGTGCACGCTCGACATGGAGTCCTCCACCGTCACGCCCTGCCACCCCTCGCGGGACACGTCCCGCTCTGTGCGCCCCAGGCACGGGAGGATGAGCATCCTGCGCCCGGTGACCACGTGGGTGCGGTTGGGCTTGGTCGACACCTGGATGTTGAGGTCCAGGGAGCGCATCGCCTCGTGGCTCACGTCGGTGTCGGGTGTGGCGGACGCGAAGTTGCCACCGAGGCCCATGAAGACCTTGATCCGCCCCTCCTTCATGGCTCGCACCGTGTTGACCACGTCGTGACCGCGCTCGCGCGGCGGGTCGAAGCCGAACTCCTGCCGCAGGGCGTCGCCGAAGTGGGCGGGGAGCTTTTCCCAGATGCCCATCGTGCGGTCGCCCTGCACGTTGGAGTGACCACGCACGGGGCACAGGCCGGCGCCGGGCTTTCCGATGTTTCCTTGCAGGAGCGCGACGTTGGTGATCTCCTTGATCGTGGCAACGGCATTCTGGTGTTGGGTGATGCCCATCGCCCAGCAGAAGATCGTCCGGTCCGAGGCGGCGAGCAGGTCGGCGACCCTCTCGATCTGGGCGCGTTCCAGGCCGGTGGCGCGCACGACCTCTGCCCAGTCCACCTGCGCCACGTGCTCCCGCCAGGTCTCGAAACCCGTGGTGTGCCGGTCGACGAAGTCGTGGTCGACTGCGCCGCGCTCGAGCAGCAGCGCGCCCAGTGCCTGGAACAGGGCGAGGTCGCCGCTGAGCCGGATGGGGAGGTACTCGTCGGCGAGCTGGGTGCCGACACCGGTGACGCCGCGTACCTTCTGCGGGTTGTCGAAGCGCATCAGCCCGGTCTCCGGCAGCGGGTTGACGGCCACGATCTTGCCGCCGTTCCTCTTGCACATCTCCAGCGCGGTGAGCATCCGAGGGTGGTTGGTGCCGGGATTCTGACCGCAGATGACGATGAGCTCGGCCTCGTGGAGGTCCTCCAGCGACACCGAGCCCTTGCCGATGCCGATGGACTCCGCGAGCGCGACCGACGTCGACTCGTGGCACATGTTGGAGCAGTCGGGCAGGTTGTTGGTGCCGAAGGCCCGCGCGAAGAGCTGGAACGTGAAGGCAGCCTCGTTCGAGGCACGCCCACTCGTGTAGAAGACCGCCTCGTCGGGACTGTCCAGACCAGTGAGCGCGGAGGAGACGACCTCGATCGCCTCGTCCCAGCCGATCGGCTCGTAGTGCGTTCCACCCTCGCGCAGCAGCATCGGCTCGGTGATCCGCCCCTGCTGCCCGAGCTGGTAGTCGCTCCACGTCGCGAGCTCTGCCACCGGGTGCTCGGCCCAGAAGGCCGGGTCGGCGCGTCGCTTGGTCGCCTCCTCGGCCACCGCCTTGGCACCGTTCTCGCAGAACTCCGCGAAGCTGCGGTGCTCGGGGTCCGGGTCGGGCCAGGCGCAGCCGGGGCAGTCGAACCCGTCGGCCTGGTTGAGGTGGCGCAGCGTGGTGAGGCTGCGCACCGGGCCCATCTGCCCGATCGTGCGGTTCATCGCCACCGCGACCCCGGTGACGCCCGCGGCGGAGTTGGAGGGCTCGTCACGCTCGACGCTCGTGGCGTCGACGTCGTCCTTCGGCGCGCCGCGCCAGGGCTCGAGCAGTCGGGAGAGTCGGGAGGCATCGTCGCTCATCACGCCACTCTCTCACCAGTGCCGCCTCCCCGAACCTCTGCTAGCAGAGGTTCCTGTTCGCACCACACGGTGGAACCTGTGGTCCGAACACCACGCTCTGCCGGCAGAGCTTCGTGGGAGAGCAGAGCCGTTTCCGCCGAGGCACGTGCGCCGCCGACGCCCGGATGCCTCCTACGGTGGAGACATGGATCTCGACGTCACGCTGCGACGCCTCTTCGAGGCCGAGAACGCCCGCGACTGGGCGATCTGTGCGGATCTCATCCACCCCGACGTCATGTGGACCCTGGCCGGCGACGGCGACCCCCAGCTGGTCCAAGGCCGCGCGGCCTACCTCGCTCGTCTCGCAGCGGCATACCTCGGGTCGCAGCGGCAGTTCCAGTGCATCGAGGTGACCAGGTCGCAGGACGGGCGACGCATCGTGACGGTCCTCCTGGACACCGAGGGCCGACGGTCTGTCGACGTGTTCGAGATCGAGGACGGGGTCGTGCGCCGCGAGTGGGAGTTCCTCCTCGGCCACGACCCCGACCCGCCGCCGCCAGTCGAGGTCACCGTGCCGGTGCTCGGCGTCGACGGGTGCAGGGCCGGCTGGGTGGGGGCGCTGCTTGTGCCGGGTGCACCACGGCCACGGGTCGTGCTCGCGCCGACCATCGCCGACCTCGTCGAGATGGTGCGAGCCGAGCACGATGTGCGAGTGGTCGGCATCGACATCCCGATCGGCCTACCCGACAGCACGACTCGACGCGCAGACGCCCTCGCACGCCGCGCTCTCCCGGGCCGCGCGAGCTCGGTGTTCACCACCCTGACGCGCCCTGCATACCTCGCAAGCACCCGGGCCGAGGCGGATGCCGTGAATCGTTCCCTCAGTGGACAGGGGGTGGGCGCCCAGGCGTTCGCCCTGCGGGAGAAGATCCTCGAGGTCGACGCGTGGCTACACACCCGGCCGTCGGTCGACGTCATCGAGGTGCACCCGGAGCTCTCCTTCGCCACCATGGCGGGAGCGCCGATGTCCCATTCCAAGAAGACCGAGGACGGGACGGCCGAACGGCTCGCGGCGCTCGCCGGGGTCGGCGTGACCAGACCCTCGGTGCTGTCGGGCAGCGGGTATGACGTGGACGACGTCCTCGACGCGTGCGCCGTCGCGTGGACCGCTGCGCGCCGCGCTGTTGGGGCCGACCTCGCCCACCCCGATCCGCCCGAGGTCTTCGGGGATGGCATACCGGCGGCCATCCACGCCTGAGGTGCCACCGGCATCCGGCGAAGAAGGGGTTGGCAGCGTGCGCCCCCGCTGGGACGATGGGAGCCGTGAGGTCCTGCGCAACGCCACTGAGTAGGGAGAGTGCCTGATGCCCGACTGGAACCAGCAGATCATCGAGGAGTTCCGCGCGAACGACGGCACGGTGAGCACAATGGGCTTCGAGCGCGGACTGGTGCTGCTGCACCACATCGGCGCCCGGAGCGGCACCGAGCGGGTGACCCCCGTCGCAGCGATCCATGGCGACGCCGACACCTGGCTCATCGCGGCCTCCAAGGCGGGTGCCCCAGACAACCCGGACTGGTTCCACAACCTGCGGGCCCACCCCGAGGTGCACGTCGAGACCCCGGACGACGGTGATGTCGAGGTCACGGCACGCATCCTGGAGGGTGGCGAGCGAGACGCCGCCTGGAGCCGGTTCACGCAGATGTCGGACGGCTTCCGCAGCTACGAGCAGAAGACGACCCGGGTCATCCCCGTCATCGAGCTGACCCGCCGAGAGCGCTGAGGTCACCCGTCAGGAAGCCCTGGTAGGCATCCACGAAGGTCTCCAACGACCTGCGGAACCCCAGGGTGGCGACCAGCTGTCGGAGAGGAGCCAGAGCAGGCACAGGGCAGCGGTCCCCAGTGAGGCCCGTTGCTCGATGGCCCGTCCGCTCCCCTCCTCGCCTTGTTCGTGCGGGCTCGAAACACGCCGTTGACACACAATCATGGCCGGCTTCGGTCCGGGTCAGTCGATCCTGCAGATGGGCCTCTGGATGGCGTCGGGAGGCTGACGATGATGTGCTTCGCCTCCGTGTCCAACGCCCTCATCACCTCCGGCGGGTGAGAATCGGGTATGGCGCGGTGTCCACCCTCATCCTGAACGACGTCCCGGAGGAGGAGACCGGCTCCGGAGTGGGCGTCATTGCCCTGATGCGCTCGGTCGGCACGGCGGTGGCGGGTGCGGGGATGGCCGCCATCCCCACTCCACGAGGGTCGAGCTGGCGTCGGCCACCCGCTGACCCTGCAGGGTGCACGAGGCGCGAACGGCTCGACAGGTGCGGACCGCTCACGGGCCGCCGGAATCCTCCCGGGTGGGTGCACGTTCTCCCCGTGGACGACCACGCGAGCAACGAGCCCACGAGCACGAGGAGCAGCACCGATGACGAAGTGGACCCCCCAGGACATGCCGGACCTCACCGGACGGACGGCGCTGGTCACCGGTGCGAACTCCGGCATCGGGGTGGTCGAGGCGCGCGAGCTGGCGAAGCACGGCGCTGACGTGGTCCTTGCGGTCCGCAAGACGGATGCCGGCGAGCTGGTCGCGGAGCGGATCCGTGCCACGGGGGCGACCGGCTCGGTCCGCGTCGAGCGCTTGGACCTCGCGTCACTGGACTCGGTCCACGAGCTCGCCACCCGCTTCGAAGGTCCTCTCGACCTCCTCGTCAACAACGCCGGAGTGATGACTCCGCCGAGGTACCGCGAGACCCAGGACGGCCACGAGCTGCAGTTCGGCACCAACCACCTCGGGCACTTCGCGCTGACCGCGTTGCTGCTGCCGCACATGCTCGGGACGGACTCCCCGCGAGTGACGACGGTGTCCTCGCTCGCACACAACCAGGGCGACGGGCGCATCCTCGAGGCAAACCCTCGCGACGGCTACAGCGCGTCCACGGCATACGGGCAGTCCAAGCTCGCCAACCTGCTCTTCGCCCTGGAGCTGCAGCGGCGTGCGACGGCAGCCGGTTCAGCGCTCACGTCGAACGCCGCCCACCCGGGCGTCTCCAGCACCAACCTCTTCGGGAGCCCCGACGGGATGGGAGCGATCCCGGTCGTGGGCACCGTCGTGTCCTGGGGGTCGAAACTCGTCCTCCCCGGCCCCGGGAAGGGTGCCGAGGCGGTCCTGTATGCCGCGACGGTGGCCGAACCGGGCTCCTACACCGGGCCTACGGGCATCGGCGAGACCCGGGGCGCGGTGGGCGAGGCCAAGCGCAGCCACTGGGCCCACGACGAGGGGCTCGCGGCAGCGCTGTGGGACCGCAGCGAGGACCTCACCGGGGTGACCTTCTCGTTCTGACCCCGACTCGTGCACCCAGTTGACTACCGGAGCGACTGTGGAGTGACAACCTCCTTTCTGACAGGTGCCGTGACAGGAGGTGTCGGGCACCGAGTTGGCCTGAGCACACGACTCGGGATGGTCACTCCGGGCGGCGCAACAGCACTGCGGTGAACTGTTGGGTGCTGCCCCACGGGGTGACGTGGTCCTCCCCTGCGGTGGAGACCAGCTCGTAGCCGGGGAACTGTGCGACGAGCTGGTCATGGGTGTAACGCACGATCGGCAGCCCGCTGCACGTGCTCGGCCCGTCCGGACCGAATGTCGCCACGACGACCCAGCCACCGGGCGCGACGGACCGCTCGAGCGAGGCGAGGTAGTCCTCGCGCTCATCCGGCTCGGTGAGGAAGTGGTAGACGGCACGGTCGTGCCACAGCGAGTACGTGCGACCTCGTCTCAGGTCAAGCACGTCAGCAACGTCGAGCACGACGTGTCGACCTCCCTCGCCGAGGCGCTCGCGCACCGTGGTCAGGGCAGTCATCGACAGGTCGATGGCCGTCAGGTCCCGATAACCGCGCTCCACCAGGTGGTCCACCAACGTCGACCACCCGGCGCCCACGTCGATGACTCCCTCGTCCAACCCGATTCCTGTCTCGTCGACAAGCCCGAGCGAGAGGTCGGACACCGACTGCCACCACGACACTCCGTCGACGTCCTTGGAGTCGTGCACCCCCTGCCAGAACTCCTTGCGGGAGTCGCCGTCGCTCGGTCGCCACAGGTCGCTCGCATGCTCGGTCATGTCTGACGGTAACCCCGCCAGGCCATCGGCACGGTGCCGTAAGAACTCCGACACCGCGGCTCCGGATGTGCTGCGGGCCTTTCGCGCCTACTCTCGGGGGATGCCCCCGACGCACGAACAGTCCGGCTCGACTCCTACTGCTACACCATTGGGGGACGTCGCTCGTCTTGTCGATGGTGGCGACATGGATTGTGGGAGTGGGCTATTGCTGTTGATCACTCGTTCGATGCGCCGTCTTGAGCATGGTGACGTCCTCGGTATCCGTAGTGCCGAGCCCTCGGTGGCCACGGATCTGCCGATCTGGGCTGACTTGGTGGGGCATGAGATCGCGGGGGAGCACGTCGAGGGGTTGGAGGGTCCGTGGTGGTTCGCGGTGCGCAAGGTCGTCGGTGCTGCGCAGGACACGATGTTCTCCTTGGGGGATCGGACCCCGGTGGGGCAGCGCTTGTGGGCCTACACCAACTTCAGCTGCAACTTGGCGTGCACGTACTGCTGCGCTGAGTCCTCCCCGAAGGCTCCGGCACGG
>JBDSVV010000052.1:0-3903 GCA_039927035.1 Ornithinibacter sp.
GAACCTCCTGCGCACCGAGGACGGTGCCAACATCACGGCACAGCACATCAATGCCCTCGGGGGCTGGGACGCGGATGCGCAGCCCGACACCGAGATCCAGTTCACCCCGGCGCGAGTGATCATGCAGGACTTCACCGGGGTCCCCTGCATCGTCGACCTCGCTACGATGCGCGAGGCCGTCGCCGAGCTGGGCGGTGACGCGAGCAGGATCAACCCGCTCGCTCCCGCAGAGCTCGTCATCGACCACTCCGTGATCATCGACGTCTTCGGGCGCCCGGACGCGTTCGAGCGCAACGTCGCCATCGAGTACGAGCGCAACGAGGAGCGCTACAAGTTCCTGCGGTGGGGGCAGACGGCATTCGACGACTTCAAGGTCGTCCCCCCGGGCACGGGCATCGTCCACCAGGTCAACATCGAGCACCTCGCCCGCACCGTGATGGTGCGCGACGGCGTCGCCTACCCGGACACCTGCGTCGGCACCGACAGCCATACGACGATGGTCAACGGCATGGGCGTGCTTGGCTGGGGCGTCGGCGGGATCGAGGCCGAGGCGGCGATGCTCGGCCAGCCGGTCTCGATGCTCATCCCGCGGGTCGTCGGCTTCAAGCTCTCGGGGTCGATCCCCGACGGTGCGACCGCGACGGACGTCGTCCTCACGATCACCGAGATGCTGCGTGAGCACGGGGTGGTCGGCAAGTTCGTCGAGTTCTACGGCGAGGGCGTCTCCGTGGTGCCACTGGCCAACCGCGCGACGATCGGCAACATGAGCCCGGAGTTCGGCTCCACGTGCGCGATCTTCCCGATCGACGAGGTCACGCTGGACTATCTGCGCCTCACGGGGCGCTCGACGGAGTCCGTCGCGCTCGTGGAGGCCTACGCCAAGGAGCAGGGCATGTGGCTCGAGGCCGGCCCCGGCCAGCCGGAGTCGCGCTACTCGGAATACATCGAGCTCGACCTGTCCACCGTGGTGCCGTCCATCGCCGGGCCCAAGCGTCCTCAGGACCGCATCGAGCTGACCGGTGCCAAACGCCAGTTCCGCGGCGACCTGAAGAACTACGTGGTCGACGGCGCCGGTATCGAGAAGAGCAGCGTCGACAACGAGCTGGCCGACACCTTCCCGGCATCCGACAGCCCGAGCCACGATGCGCTGGAGGCGTCCGAGAGCGCCGGTCGCCCGAGCCACTCCGAGCGTCGCGACAACGGCCACCGGGCGTCCAACCCGGCCACGGTGCGCATCAACGGTGAGGAGGTCGTGATCGACCACGGGCACGTCGCGATCGCGTCGATCACCTCGTGCACCAACACCTCGAACCCTTCGGTGATGATGGCGGCCGCGATGCTCGCCAAGAATGCCGTCGAGCGTGGCCTGACGGTGCCCGCATGGGTCAAGACCTCGATGGCTCCGGGGTCAAAGGTCGTCACCGGCTACTACGAGAAGGCGGGGATGTGGCCCTACCTGCAGAAGCTCGGCTTCTACCTCGTCGGCTACGGCTGCACGACCTGCATCGGCAACTCCGGGCCGATCATCGACGAGGTGTCCCAGGCGGTCAACGACAACGACCTCGCCGTCGTCTCGGTGCTCTCGGGCAACCGCAACTTCGAGGGGCGGATCAACCCCGACATCAAGATGAACTACCTCGCCTCACCGCCCCTGGTGATCGCCTACGCCCTCGCGGGCACGATGGACTTCGACTTCGAGACCGAGCCGCTCGGACAGGACCCCGATGGCAACGACGTGTTCCTGCACGACATCTGGCCCGCACCGGCCGACGTCGAGCGGACCATCGCCGCGAGCATCAGCACCGAGATGTTCACGCAGGACTACGCGGACGTCTTCGCCGGCGACGAGCGCTGGCAGTCCCTGCCCACCCCCGAGGGTGACACCTTCGACTGGGACCCGGACTCCACCTACGTGCGCAAGCCCCCCTACTTCGAGGGCATGGGCGCCGAGCCCGCACCGGTCACCGACATCAGTGGTGCACGGGTGCTTGCCAAGCTCGGGGACTCCGTCACCACCGACCACATCAGCCCGGCCGGCTCGATCAAGGGTGACTCACCTGCCGGTCGCTACCTGGCGGAGCACGGGGTGGAGCGCAAGAACTTCAACTCCTACGGCTCGCGGCGGGGCAACCACGAGGTGATGATCCGGGGCACCTTCGCCAACATCCGGCTCCGCAACCTCCTGCTCGACGGCGTGGAGGGTGGCTTCACCCGCAACTTCCTCGACGGCGGGGAGCAGAGCACGATCTTCGACGCGTCCGCGGCATACCAGGAGGCCGGCATCCCGCTCGTCATCCTCGCGGGCAAGGAGTATGGCTCGGGCTCATCGCGCGACTGGGCGGCCAAGGGCACCGCGCTCCTCGGCGTACGGGCTGTCATCGCGCAGTCCTACGAGCGCATCCACCGCTCCAACCTCATCGGCATGGGTGTGCTGCCGCTGCAGTTCCCCGATGGTCAGGATGCCGAGTCGCTGGGCCTGACCGGCACCGAGACCTTCGCAGTGGTCGGCGTCGAGGCGATGAACGACGGCGATGCGCCGAGGACGCTCACGGTGAACGTCACCGCCGAGGACGGGTCGCAGAGCTCCTTCGCGGCCGTGCTGCGCATCGACACCCCCGGAGAGGCGGACTACTACCGCAACGGCGGCATCCTCCAGTACGTGCTGCGCTCCCTGGTCGGCTGAGCTCGGACGGGGGACGCGCGTCCGGCGCCCCCCGTCCGGCGCCAGTGCTCCCGGTCGGTCCCCTCACGTGACCGACCGGGAGCGTCCTGGTCACCCCTTGTCGGCACCGGAGTTGGCGCCCTGGGTGAAGTAGCGCTGGAAGGTGATGAACACCAGCGCCGTCGGGATGGTCATCAGCAGGGCCGCGGCCATCGTGATGGGGAACTGGTTTCCCGAGCCGAGACCGCCCGAGGTGAGCCCGGCCACCCCGCGGGTGAGAGTGAAGAGCTTGGGGTCGTCGGTGGCGATGATGAAGTGGGACAGCTCGTTCCACGAGCCTTGGAAGGACAGGATCGTCAGCGTGATGAGCGCGGGTCTGGCCATCGGGAGGATCACCGACCAGAAGGTGCGGAAGGTGCCCGCACCGTCCAGTCGTGCGGCCTCCTCCATGGAGGGTGGGATGGACTCGAAGAACTGCTTCATGATGAACACCCCGGCGGCGTCGACCAGGAGCGGCACGAAGAGCGCCGGGTAGGTGTTGTAGATGCCCAGGTAGTTCAGCACGAGGAACTTCGGGATCAGCAGAACGATGCCCGGCACGGCGAGCACCGCAAGGATGGCGGTGAACACGGCATCTCGGCCCTTGAACTTCAGCCGCGCCAAGGCGTAGCCGGCCAAGGAGTTGAAGAAGACCCGCCCAGCCGTCACCAACAGCGTGACGACGATGGAGTTGGTGAACCACAACGGGAAGTCGGTCTGGAAGACCCGTTCGAACGCCGCCGTGGTGACCGGGTTGGGGATCAGGCCCAAGGGGTTGTTGACCGCGTCGCCATCGGTCTTGAACGACGTCGAGAGCTGGACGATGAAGGGGTAGATGTAGATCAGCGCGAACGCGACGAGCGCGAGGTAGACCGCCAGCTTCTTCCCGCGTCCGCTGCGTCCGAGAAGGTTCCCGTCGTCGCCGGCGGCGGCCTTCTGGAGTGCTTGAGCGCCCCTGGCGCGGGTCTCCTCGCTGACGTTGCTCCCCGTCGTCGACTGGGTCATGCCGTCACCCCATTCTTCGCCGCGCGACGTTGCGCTCGTTCCGCCTTCTTCTCCTTCGCCGCGTCCTTGTCACGCAGCACGAAGCGTTGGAAGGAGGTGAGGACGAAGATGAGGATGAAGAGGAGGAACGCCATCGCCGCTCCCTGCCCCCACTGCGCCTGGTTGAAGGCTGCCGTGTAGGAGAGGTATGCCGGGGT
>JBDSVV010000053.1:0-4611 GCA_039927035.1 Ornithinibacter sp.
GGTGCTGCAGGGCTCGCTCGCACTCCTGCGCCTCGGTGCTGGCGTGGAACGCCGAGCGATAGGGGTAGGGCCCCCAGAAGTGGACGATTCCCGGCACCCCGGGTTCGTTGGCCCATCGGCGTGGGTCTCCGGTCGCGGTGATCGAGCCGGCCGTGGCGCCGTGGTAGCTGCGATAGGTGGCGAGCACCTTGTGCCGGCCGGTGTGCAGCCGGGCCATCCGCATCGCGTTCTCGGTCGCCTCGGCACCACCGTTGGTGAAGAACACCTTGTCGAGGCCGGTGGGGGCGATCTCGGCGATCAACCGTGCCGCCTTGCTTCGCGACTCGTCGGCGAAGGTGGGCGCGATGGTGCACTGGCGGGCCGCGGCCTCCTGGATCGCTGCGACGAGACGGGGGTGCTGGTAGCCGATGTTGACGTTGACGAGCTGGCTGGAGAAGTCGAGGTAGCGCTTGCCCTCGAAGTCCCAGAAGTGGCTGCCGGATGCGCCCGCGACCGGCATCGGGTTGATCAGCCCCTGCGCTGACCAGGAGTGGAAGACGTGGGCCCTGTCATCTCGTGCGATGGCGGCGCCACGCTCGGGGTCGGGCTGGATCTGCGGCTCGGGGAAGGTGGTCACGGCGGGCCTCTCGTGTCTCGGGGCGCGCTCAGTGCGCGAGGGTGAAGATCGTGCGGTGCCAGGCCTTGTGGGCGGACCCGGTGATGTCGTGCATGACGTGCTTGACATTGGTGTACTCATCGAAGGAGTAGGCCGACATGTCCTTGCCGAAACCGCTGTGGCCGTAACCACCGTGCGGCATCTCGCTGATGATCGGGATGTGGTCGTTGATCCACACGCACCCGGCGGCGATCTCGCGGGAGGCGCGGCCGGCGCGATAGGTGTCGCGGGTCCAGGCCGAGGCGGCGAGGCCGAAGGGCGTGTCGTTGGCGAGGCGGATCGCCTCGTCGTCGTCCTCGAACGCCACGACGGCCAGCACGGGGCCGAAGACCTCGTCGCGCCAGATCTCGGAGTCGAGCGGCACGTTCGAGATGAGGGTGGGTTCGTAATAGCAGCCGCGCTCGAACCCCTCGGGCACCCGCCCACCGGTGACGACCTTCGCCACGTCACGGGCCCGGTCCACCATGGCGGCCACCTTCGCCCGATGCGCCAGGGAGGAGAGCGGTCCGAGGTCGGTCGCCTTGTCCTCGGTGGGGCCGATCCGCACGGAGGCCATCAGGTCCGCGACGCCGCTCACGAAGTCGTCGTGGAGCGAGCGGTGCACGATGGCGCGGGTGGCGGCGGTGCAGTCCTGCCCGGTGTTGATCAGGGATGCCGCGACCGCACCGTGGATCGCCGCCTCGAGGTCGGCGTCGTCGAACACGACGAAGGGCGCCTTCCCTCCGAGCTCGAGGTGCACCCGCTTGCCCGTCGCTGATGCCGTGGCCATCACCTGACGACCCACGGCGGTGGAGCCTGTGAACGAGGTCATGGCGACGTCGGGGTGGCCAACGAGGCGCTGCCCGGCGACCGCTCCGGTGCCGGTCACCACGTTGACGACGCCCGGGGGTGCCCCCGCCTCGGTGAACACCTCGGCGAACACCAGGGAGGTGAGCGGGGTGATCTCGGCGGGCTTGAGCACGATGGTGTTGCCGGCAGCGATGGCGGGGAGCACCTTCCACGCCGCCATCTGCAGCGGGTAGTTCCACGGGGCGATCGAGCCGACGACGCCCATCGGCTCGCGCCGGATCGAGGACGTGTGGTCACCGGAGTACTCTGCGCTGGCCATTCCGTCGAGGCGCCGGGCAGCGGCGCCGAAGAACGCGGTGTTGTCGATGGTGCCGGGCACGTCGAACTCCCGGGCCAGGCGGATCGGCTTGCCGGCCTGGCGCGACTCCAGCTGCGCGAGCTCCTCGGCGCGCTCCTGGAGCAGGGCCGCGGCCGCGGCGAGCACGCCAGAGCGCTCGGCGGGCGTGGCCCTGGACCACTCGTGGAAGGCCTCCGTGGCGGCCTCGACGGCTGCGTCCACCTCGGCGTGACCGGCGAGGGTCACCCGCTCGATGGTCTCGTTGGTGCTCGGGTCGAGGACGTCGAACGTCTCGCCCGAGGTCGCGTCGCGACGCTGCCCGGCGATGTACTGGTGCATGCCCGTGAGCATACGCACCTCGGTGTGCTGCGGGAAAGCGTGGTTGATGTCGCGGAGCGCGACGGAATCCGTTGTGAAAGGCGCCTGAAACACGTCACCTCACGCACGAAACGGGGCGTCGACCGATGGTCGACGCCCCGTTTCAGGGTGCCGGTCTCAGCCTTCGTTGACGGCGCGCTTGAGCTGCGCCGCGGCCTTGAAGCCCACGGAGGTCGACGCGGCGATCTGGATCTCTGCGCCGGTCTGGGGGTTGCGGCCGGTGCGAGCGGCTCGCTCACGGGGCTCGAACGTGCCGAAGCCTGCGAGGCGCACGTCATTGCCGGCGGCGAGCTGCTCACCGATCACGGCCAGCGCCTCACCGATGATGCTCTCGGCCGAGGCGGCGGAGACGTCGGTGCGGTCGGCGACGGCCTGGGCGATGTCCTTCTTCGTCATGCTTGCTGACTCCTGGTGATGAGGTGATGGATCACCACGGATCGGCTCCGTGGCCCGGCGGATACCCCGCGCACCGATGGGTGCCGGGTCTCCGCCCTGCACTCACCGTACGGCCTCCGGGGCGATCGGCCACTCCTCGCCCCATCCGACACCCCGGGCGTGTCGGTAGGTGGAACCCGCGCGCTTGCTCACGATCTCGGTGCCGGAGGAGCCGTCGGTGCGGCACACGGTGAGCTGTACGAGCCCCTTTCGGGTCACCGGATGCCGCAGCACGCGACCGTGCGCAGCCGGCGCCGGATCGCGAGCGGCGAGCACGAAGGAGAACTTCTCGTCCTCGTGGCCCAAGGCCCCGTCCTTGAGGCGGCGGTGCAGGGCGGAGCGGTCCAGGCGGGCGGGGAAGTGGCACCAGTCGGCGCCCACCAGGGGGCACTGACCGGAGTGCGGGCAGGGGGCCAGCACGTGCCACCCGGCGGCGGTGAGCCGGGTGCGGGCTGCCAGCACCGCGGCATACCCGCGTGGTGTGCCGGGCTCGATGACGAGGGCGAGCCGTGATGAGGCGGTGATCGCATCCACGAGAGGCTCATGAACGGTGCTCGGCAGCTCGCCGAGCAGATAGCTCACCGTCACCAGGTCGCTCTGCGGCAGAACGGAGTCGGCGGTGATCAGCGCGTGCTTCCACGTCGCGGAGGCGAGTGCGCGCGGGCCGTGGGTGGCGATCCGCCGACCGAGGTCGAGGGCGTCTCGAGACCCGTCCAGCACGGTCACTGACGCCAGCCCGGGTAGGGCCTCAGCCACCGCCCAGGCCGCGGCCCCCGTGCCGCCGCCGATGTCGAGCAGGCTGAATACCTCGAGGTCGGCCAGTGGCGTCACGACCTGGCGCAGGGCCCGGGTGACCGCGGCGTGGGTGGCCGGCATCCGGTATGCCGCGTACGCGGCCGCCGCGACCGGGTCGGGCAGGGCCTGTCTCGTGGGAGGCGCGCCGCTGCGGTAGACCTCGATGAGCCGGGAGGTGGCGCGCTGCAGTGGCTTGACGGGGTGCTCGCCGAGGGTGGCCTCCAGGGCGAGGGTCAGGTCCGTGGGCACGGGCACATTGTCCGCGATCGGGATGATCTCGCCACGGCCGCGCGTTGTCGACCTCGGTGCACGGAGCGGGAAGATACCCCCCGTGGTAACCGTTGTGACGTACGCACCGATGTTCCCAACCTGTCAGGAGTGCCAGCATGGCCACCGTCGACCTCACCGCCGACACCTTCGAGAAGACCATCACCGAGAGCGATGTCGTGCTCATCGACTGGTGGGCCTCGTGGTGCGGGCCGTGTCGCCAGTTCGCGCCGACCTACACGAAGTCCAGCGAGAAGCACGAGGACGTCGTCTTCGGCAAGGTCGACACCGAGGCCGAGCAGGCGCTCGCCGGGGCCGCGCAGATCACCTCGATCCCGACGATCATGGGTTTCCGCGAGGGAATTCTCGTGTACCGCCAGTCAGGCGCGCTGCCGCCGGCCGGTCTCGAGCAGGTCATCGATGGCATCAAGGGTCTGGACATGGCCGAGGTCCGCGCGCGGCTGGAGACCCAGCAGACGGCCGACCAGCCGTCCTGACGTCGTGGGGCCGCGTGCCCCGCATACGGGACGGGGTATCGTCGACCCCGTTGTCCACGATCGCCAAGGAGGCCCGAGCATGGAGCTCAACCCCGACGAGATGCAGGCCGTCGTCAAGCGGCTCCGGCGTGCCCAGGGCCAGATCGGCGGCATCCTGAAGATGATCGAGGACGGCCGCGAGTGCCAGGACATCGTCACCCAGCTCGCGGCGGTCTCCAAGGCGCTCGACAAGGCGGGGTTCGCCGTGATCGCGCTCGGCCTGCGCCAGTGCATCACCGATCCGGACGCCCACGAGATGGACGTCGAGACGATGGAGAAACTCTTCCTTTCCCTGGCCTGACGAGGGCACCGTCCACGGGGAGTCCAGCGATCCGGTCTCCGGGGTCACCGGCCACGCCCGCCATCGCTGCCGGGAGTTCCAAGGCGTCCCCGGCAGCGTGCCCTGGCGGCGGCTCGTG
>JBDSVV010000054.1:0-10249 GCA_039927035.1 Ornithinibacter sp.
ATCGCCCCCCATGTCTTCGACGCCTGGGTGAGCTCCCGCGATGCGAGCGTCGCGGGAGGTCTTGGGCTGTGGCTGGCCCGAGAGGCTGCACGCGACGTCGGCGGCGACATCACCCTGGTGGACACCGGAGGGCACACCACCGCGTTCCGGATACACCTCCCGACCACCGGCCGCTCCCGGAGGCGCTGATTCATAGGCAGCGCACAGGATCCAAACTGTCGGGTGACAGTCGAGTCCCATAACGTGTTACATCCATGCCGACCTGGCATGACTCAACACAAGAAGGCACGATGACAACTGGTGGCGACCTCGCCCCCTCCCGCAGACTGGCCCTCGGAGCCGGAGCGGTGCTTGGTGCCGGCGCCCTCCTTGGGGCGGCCGGGTGCACTACCTCCGGTTCCACCGACCCTGCCGCGGCCGATGGCACAACGATTTCCCCGACGCCCCGGTCCGCCGCCTCCACCATCACCACGCCAACGGAGGAGCCGTCAGCCATCACGGCGACCGCCACCAGCGCATCTCGCCCGTCAGTCGCAGATGAGCGCGGTCCGGACATCACCACCGGACCGCGGGGCCGAGACGAGGTTGCCCTCACATTCCATGGGCAAGGCGCGTCAGAGCTCACCGATGCGGTGTTGGCCGCGTGTCGGACTGCGTCGGCGGCCGTCACCGTCTTCGCCGTCGGTACATGGGTGCACGCAGATCCAACCCAGGCGCTGGCTCTGCATCGCGACGGTCACGAGGTGGGGAACCACACGTGGAGCCACCAGCCGATGCCCCAGCTCAGCGGCTCCGTGGCGCGCACCGAGGTCCGCAAGGGCCGCGACGCCCTGACTGCTGCCCTCGGCGACCCCGGCTGGTGGTTCCGGCCCTCCGGCACGCCACGGAGCACGCCGACCATTCGATCTGCTGCAGTGGCCGCGGGCTACCCACGGTGTGTCTCCTACGACGTCGACCCACAGGACTACCTTGACCCCGGCGCCAGCGCGGTGCGTCAGCGGGTACGCCGAGATGCCCGGGGTGGGTCGATCGTCTCCCTCCACCTCGGCCATCCCGGGACAGCCGAGGCACTGCCAGGGATACTCTCGGACTTGTCCGCGGTGGGACTCCAGCCGGTCACTCTGTCCCGTCTGCTGCGGGACTGAAACACCTGCGAAGGACCTGATCACTTGTCCCGAAATCGGCCCATCCCCATCAGGCGTGCGTCTGCGGCACTGGGTGTCGTCGTGATCCTCAGTCTTTCGGCGTGCAACTCGGGCAGCTCACCGGAGTCGAAGGCATCCCCGACCTCCCCGATCGCGACGGCATCCCGGATCCCGACGGCATCCCCGGCGTCCACGAGGACACCGTCATCCCCTACCGAGCCAGCCCCTCCGGAGAACGTCTACGGGGGAGCTGGCGTCGGCGATCTCGCTGCTGCTGCCCGCACGGCCAAGCAGATGGTCTACGTCCCGAACAGCCAGCAGAACACCGTCCAGCTCATCGACCCCGCAACCTTCGCCATTGTCCGGACCTTCCGAGTCGGAACCGAACCGCAACATGTCGTCCCCTCGTGGGACCTCTCGACGCTGTGGGTCAATAGCGACCGCGGCAACCAGCTCGTGCCGATTGACCCTCACACAGGCAAACACGGTAAACCGGTAGACGTCGAAGATCCGTACAACCTCTACTTCACCCCGGATGGGGAGCACGCGCTGGTCATGGCCGAGCGGCTGCACCGCATCGACGTTCGCAACCCGCGGACGATGGCCCTGGAGCGATCTCTGCCGGTGAAGTGCTGGGGAATCAATCACGCGGACTTCACCGCAGACCTGAAGCACTTCGTCGTAAGCTGCGAGTTCAGTGGACAGCTTCTCGTCATCAACCGTCAGGTGACGAGGGTCCAGAAGGTGATCAACCTCAACGCGAAGAAGACTGCGGGCGCCGATATTCCGATGCACGCCAGGACGAGAAACGGCCCGAAGAGCCAGCTTCGCCCGGGGGCATCCGCGATGCCGCAGGACGTGCGCCTCACCCCCGACGGCCGGTGGTTCCTGGCCGCCGACATGCTGCGCAACGGGGTATGGGTGATCGACGCGAAGTCGTTCACCCTCAGCCGCTTCATCTACACCGGCAAGGGAGCGCACGGCATCTACCCGTCACGCGACGCCAAGCGGCTCTTCGTGACCAACCGTGATGCAGGCACGGTCACCGTCCTAGACGCCGCCACCCTCGGGCAGGTCTCGCTGTGGAAGATCCCCGGCGGGGGCTCCCCCGACATGGGTGGTGTGACAGCCGATGGGAAACAGTTGTGGCTCTCCGGCCGTTACGACGCACGGGTGTATGTCCTGGACACCACGACGGGCAAACTGCTGAAGTCGATCCGGGTCAACGCCGGTCCCCACGGGCTGTGCGTCTGGCCCCAGCCGGGTTCCTACTCCCTGGGCCACACGGGCAACATGCGCTGAGCTGCGGCCGGAACCAGCGACGAATGCGCACTCAGACCACGATAGGAGGCTTTGGTGGAGGCTTCGAGATGACCCCCATGGCCTTCATCCACTGGAACGACCTGTGAGGCAGAAGGGCCAGTCCCCACTGGGCAGCACGGGGCCAAGAACCGAGTCGTCACCGGCCGCGTACAGCGCCCATGTCCACTCCGCGGTGTGGACCCACCCCTTCGTCCCTTGAGCTGGTCATCCGCGGATCGAGTGTTCTGGCAAGACCGTTCACTCGATCGGTGTGTCGACCTCCGGATATCCGGTGACCACCCGGATGTGGCCACCCCTGAGGCGCTGGTGCAGGACACGGTCATACTCCTCCTCGACGCCGCGCCACGGATGGGCACGGATGTCGGCCCGCCCCAGCCAACAGGCAGCCTTCGCCAGCGGGCTGAACACCGTGGCCCACCCGTCGGGGATCGCCATGTCGACGACGACGACCCTCGCTTGCGGGTCGGCCACGGACCCCACCACCTGCCAGGCCTGGCGCCACGGCTTCATCAGCGACAGCGAGTAGGTGAACAGGACGGCATCCGGGTGCAGTGCCTCCGCGGCAGCCCACGCCGGATCCCGACCCGAGGTGGCGTCAGCACACAGCAGCGTCACGCCAGTATCCAGCCTCTTGGTCCGGCGCTGAGCGACAGCCAACATCTGGGGTGAGGCGTCCACGCCGATCACATGCCCAGCCGGACCTACCGCCTGGGCCAGCAGGGGAAAGCTGAGGCCCGTGCCGCAGCCGACGTCCAGGACGGTGTCACCGGGCCGCAGCTCCAGTGACTCGATGCCAGCCACCCGGCCTGCCCGGTACACCGGCCACTCCCCGGACACCAGGTCGTAGATGGGAGCAACCGCCCGGTACGGCTCAAGCATGCACACGCCCTTTCACGTCGACGTCCATGATGGGGATCGTCTTGAGATCAACCGACATCAGCCAGTCGAAGAGGAGGATGGCGTCGGACCGCCACAGTCCCTGCCGACCTTGGCAGGGACTGATCCATCTGCCGATCATCGCAGCGGATGCCGGCCTCCCACGCCCGCGCCCCTGTGCACCGCGTTGGCATAGCCCTCGCTCATGCCGCCGACAGTGCCGACGACAGGACGTCGACCCATCCGCCACATTCGGCATCGCTGTGTCAACGGCTTCGCCTACGGCACCCTCCACGATCACCCCGGAGCCGGCCAAGAGCAGTTCCTCCTCGAACAGCACGACGACGGAAGCATCGAGTTCCGCATCGGCGCGTTCTCGCGGCCCGAGTCGACGCTCGCCGTGCTCGCAGGCCCGGTCAGCGGCCTCGACCAGCACGACATGACCAGCCGGAACCTGAAGGCATTGGACCGGCTTCAGAAACTGGCTCTCGTGCCGCGTCGCGTGTAACGGGGTGGGCCTCACACAATGCGGCGGCGTTCCACGAGTTGGCTGGTGAGCTCGGCGATCAGGTCCAGGTCCGTGTCCACGTGCAGGACGGTGCGTTGGGTTCAGTTCGGCTGTGGCCTCGATCAGCAGATCTGGGATCAACGGTGCGCGATGCCTGCCCCGCTCGGCCAGCAGGCGTTGCACCTCCCCGGCCCGGTCCTCGACCGTGGGGCTCAGGTACACCACCGGCATCGCTGCCGAAGGCGGTGACACGATGGCTTGGGCGAGTTCGGTGCCGGACCAACCCGAGAAGCCTGCCTCGAGGAGGGTGACGGTGCTGACGACGACGAGGCCGCGCCCGATCCGGTTCGCCCACTGCTCAGCGTCGGGGCTGGAATCCAGTCGAACGAGGGCGGATTTCTCGAGCAACCATGACGTGCGCATGACCAGGCATCGGACATGTCTGGCATGGCGCACATCCCGGACACTCACGAAATCACCTCAGCCCACAATCCTTGCCGCACTCAGGGCGGTGACGCTCGCCCGGATCATGCCGCTGTGCGGCGCTGCAGGTGTCAGGGGAGGTTTCGCACCGCGTAGCGGACGTAGATCACGCCATTCTCGAATCGTCGTTGGTGCAGCAGGTCGAGGTTGAGTCGTACGCCCCGAGGAAGCGCCGGCTTGCCGCCGCCCACGAGGACCGGGCACAGAAGCAGCACGCACTCGTCGACCAGACCATGCCGGAAGGCCTCCGCCGCTATCCCCGCGCCGCCGATGCTCAGGTCCGAGACGGAGGTCTCCTTGAGCTGCCGCACGGCCTGAGGATCGAACTGCCGCTCCATCCTCGTGCGCTCTGTCGACACGTCGGTGAGCGAGGAGGAGTAGACGACCTTGTCGGCGTCACGCCAGATCTCGGCGTACTCCCGGACCACCACGGGCTCATTCTTCAACCAGTCGTCGTTCTCCCAGACACGCATCGTCTCGTACATGCGTCGCCCATAGAGCGAGGTGCCGATGTGCCGTTCGTGCTCGTTCCAGAACGCGTGCACGTCCTCATCCGGCACGGACCAGTCGAATGAACCGCTCTCGTCCTCCAGGAAGCCGTCGAGCGAGATGTTGGCCGCGTAGATCAGCTTGCCCACGGAGCCCTCCGCCGGGCGACGAGGTCTGACATTCGCGTGAAGTTCCCGTTGCAGCGGATCATCTCGGCAAGCAGCTGTGGGGCTCGGTATCGGACGGGCATGGTCAAGTGTGCGACGACCTCGCGCACCCGCCAGCCTTCGCACAGTGACAGGCTGTCCCAGTCGGCGTCGGACAGGTCGGTCAGGACCTCACCAGATGCTCGCCGCGCGTCCCCGATGGTCTGAACGAGGTCGTTCTTGGCCATCACCCCTCCGTTCGGTTCATCGTTGCCAGGTGGGTGGCGAAGCGGTCCAAGGAGGTGAGGAAGCCAGCCTGCGCCCGCGAGTCGAGGAGCTGCTCAGGAACGTTGGCCTGCTCGATGTCGACCCGGGTGCAGTTGTTGTTGCCGAGGTCAGTGAAGGTCACGGTGACAGCCATTCCGGAATCTCCCTCCAGCCACGACAGTCGCTCGGGCGCGACGACCTCGAGGTAGGTGGAGCTGGCGGGATAGCGGGTGCCGTCGGACTCGTTGACCATCACGGTCGCGAAGGACCCGCCGGGACGGGCGTCGACGCTGATGTGTTCCAGCGGCGTGTGGGTCCCGATGGGCCCCCAGAAGTGCGTCAGGTGTTCGGGCTCGATCATGCACGCGAAGACCAGCTCCCGAGGGGCGTCGAAGACGCGGGAGAATTTCAGGAGGTGATCAGGCATCGTCATCTTTCGTGTGGCCTTGGAGGGTGCTCAGGTGGTCGTCGAGCTGGTCGAAGCGATGCGCCCACAGCAGTCGGTTGGTCTCGATCCAGTCCTGGGCTGCGTCCAGTTGTTCGCGCTGGAGGTGACAGGGGCGGAACTGTGCCTGCCGGCTGCGGGTGATCAGGCCGCTGCGCTCAAGCACCTTCAGATGCTTGGAGATCCCCGGAAGGCTCAACTCGAAAGGCTCGGCCAACTCGTTCACCGTCGCGTCCCCAGCCGTCAGCCGGGCCACGATGGCCCGACGGGTGGGATCAGCAAGTGCGGCGAACGTGGCGTCGAGCCCCGGCTCAGGTGGTGCTCTCACGGGGTCCTCCGGAGTTCGGTCCTTCTATTACTTCACCATATGGTTACGTAACTGTCAAGTTAATTAGCTGGACGGACCTTCGTCGACAGCCGAAGTGTTCACAACCACTTGCGCCACGACCGTAGGGGACGGCTCACCTCCTGCGCGTCCCGCCGACGCCATTCGCCTCCGCGAAAGCCTGCAGCGGGCCCGTGCCGGTGAGCAGCAAGAGCGCGACCTCGTGCGGTGCGGCTCGTCTTCACCCCCCCACGGCTGGGGGCTGCACCCCTTGCTCACCGCCGACCGCACCAACCTGACACGCGTCAAACGAGCTGCGCGCGGCGTGCCGAAGGTGCGCACGATCGCGATCATGGCACCCCGGGATCCTTCACGGACGGGGACGCGCGGGCTCTCATTGGCACCCGCGGGTCCGCTCTCAATGGCGCCCTTCGCTCCGGCATCCGCTCATGTGCGCGAGAGGGCACGCCACCAGACAGCCGTTCGGCCCTGACAGGGGGACGTGCGAGGAGCCCTCCGTGGCGTCCCCCACTGCCTGTCGGCGTGCTCGGACCTGGCGCGAAGAGGGTGCTCCTGGATGCGTTATCGCGTTGCGCCTGCGTGTCGCTGTGCCCAATAGCCACGACTCAGCATCAACGCCGACAGGGCGACGGCAACCAGGGCGGGCAGGAGCAGACCACCAGAGCCCCGGCTCATACAGGATGACGCGGCAGCACGGGTGGAGTCGACGCACGTGCCCGATCGGCTCCCGAGAGCGAAGACGACCAGCACGACGGAGGCGACCGAGGCGACCGAGGCGATCCACCGCAGCACGATCCGGGACATGTCGACATCCTCCTCCGTCGCCGTCCCGGGCGCCCCACCGTCGTGGCCGGTGCCGTCCCGGCGGCAGCGACGTCTCCCACGAGCAAGCCACATCAGATGGGTGAGGTCAGGGCAACCGCACGACACGGCCGGAGGATGTGACGAGTGCCCGGCTCGATGACGGCATCCACGACGACCATCGCCGGAGGCTCGACCTCGGACTCCTCGGTAGGCTGCCCCGGTGACCGAGATAGAGATCGGCCGTGGCAAGCGCGGTCGCAGGGCCTATTCCTTCGACGACATCGCCATCGTGCCCTCGCGGCGCACCCGCGACCCCGAGGAGGTGTCGCTGGAGTGGCAGATCGACGCCTACCACTTCGACATCCCGGTCATGGCGGCCCCGATGGACTCGGTGACCTCGCCGAAGAGCGCCATCGCCTTCGGTCGCCTCGGGGGCCTCCCGGTGCTCGACCTCGAGGGGCTCTGGACCCGGTACGAGGACCCCACTCCGCAGCTCGCCGAGATCGCCACCCTCGACCCGTCGGTCGTGACGACCCGCATGCAGGAGATCTATCGCGAGGAGATCCGCCCCGAGCTCGTCACCGAGCGGCTGCGCGAGATCCGTGAGGCCGGTGTCACGGTGGCCGGTGCCCTGACCCCCCAGCGCACCCAGCAGCTGTGGAAGACGGTCGTGGATGCCGGGGTCGACCTCTTCGTCATTCGCGGCACGACCGTCTCGGCGGAGCACGTCTCCGGCCGCGCCGAGCCGCTGAACCTCAAGCGATTCATCTACGAGCTCGACGTGCCGGTGATCGTCGGCGGCGCCGCATCGCACTCCGCGGCGCTGCACCTCATGCGCACGGGAGCGGCCGGTGTCCTTGTCGGTTTCGGCGGTGGCGCGGCCCACACCACCCGGCGCACGCTGGGCATCCACGCGCCGATGGCCTCGGCGATCGCCGACGTCGCCGCCGCGCGCCGTGACTACCTCGACGAGTCCGGTGGCCGCTACGTCCACGTCATCGCCGACGGTGGGGTCGGCACCAGTGGTGACATCGTCAGAGCCGTCGCCTGTGGGGCGGATGCCGTGATGCTGGGTGCCGCGTTGGCCCGTGCCACCGACGCGCCGGGTCGCGGCTTCCACTGGGGACCGGAGGCCCACCACGCCGAGCTCCCGCGCGGTGAGCGGGTCGAGGTGGGCGGTGTGGCGACCCTCGAGGAGATCCTCTATGGTCCCAGCCGCATCGCTGACGGCACGACCAACCTCATCGGGGCGATGCGCCGTGCGATGGCAACCTCGGGTTATCTCGACCTCAAGGAGTTCCAGCGAGTCGAGGTCGTCATCGCCCCCTACGAACGCAGCTGACGCGGTCTAGTCTGCGCAGATGGCCGACGTCATCGCTGATCCCGAGACCGACCCGCACGCGACGTATGCCGTCGACCCGGGCTGGGTGCGAGTGCTGGCGACCCGCGTCGTTGCGTCGGGCGACGGAAGCCTGCTCCGCTCGGTGACGCCTCTCACGGGCGCCCCGTTGGCCGTCCTGCCGATCTCCACCGAGGCTGACGTCTCCGTGGCGGTCGACCGTGCGCGTGGCGCCCAGCGCAGGTGGGGCCGAACGTCGCTGGCCGAGCGTGCGGCCGTGTTCCTGCGCTTTCACGACCTCGTGCTGAGCCGCCAGGGAGAGCTGCTCGACCTCATCCAGCTCGAGAGCGGCAAGGCCCGGACGCACGCCTTCGAGGAGGTCGCCGACTGCGCAGTGGTCGCCCGGCACTACGCCCGGCGGGCACCGGCATACCTTCGGGAGCAGCGGCACGTCGGCGCAATCCCGCTGTTGTCGCGCGCGACCGAGAGCCACCTTCCCAAGGGGGTCGTCGGCATCGTCTCGCCGTGGAACTACCCGCTCAGCCTCGCCGTCACCGATGCCGTCCCCGCGCTGATCGCGGGCAACGCGGTGGTGCTGCGCCCGGACCCGCAGGGCTCCCTCACCGCGCTCGCCGCCGTCGAGATGCTGATCGAGGCGGGCCTGCCCAGCGACCTCGTCCAGGTCGTGCTGGGGCCGGGAGAGACCACCGGGCAGGCGGTCGTCGACACCGCGGACTACATCTGCTTCACCGGGTCCACCCGCACCGGACGTCGGGTCGCGCAGGCCGCGGGCGCCCGCCTCGTGGGGGCCAGCCTGGAGCTGGGCGGGAAGAACACGATGTATGTCGCTGCCGACGCCGACCTGCGCCGAGCCGTCCCGGGAGCGGTCCGCGCGTGCTTCGCCTCCGCCGGCCAGCTGTGCATCAGCGCGGAGCGCCTGGTGGTGCACGACGCGGTCTACGACGACTTCGTGGGCCGCTTCGTCGAGGCGACCTCATCGATGGTCCTGGGCACCGGGCTGCACTGGGGGCCGCAGATGGGAAGCCTGGTGAGCGAGGCGCAGCGCGACCGGGTGCTGGGTCACGTCGCGGATGCCGTGGCCAAGGGTGCCCGTGTCCTCACCGGCGGCAGGGCCCGTCCCGAGCTCGGACCGCTCGTCGTGGAGCCGACCGTGCTCGAGGGGGTGACGTCGGCGATGGACTGCCGCGACGAGGAGACCTTCGGCCCGGTCGTCGCGCTCTACCGGGTGCGCTCCGACGAGGAGGCGGTGCGCCTGGCCAACGACACCGAATACGGCCTGAACGCCTCGGTCTGGACCCGTGACGTGCGCCGCGGCCGCCGGATCGCGGCGCAGATCCACACCGGCATGGTGAACATCAACGAGGGGTATGCCGCGGCCTGGGGCAGCGTGGCAGCCCCGATGGGTGGGATGAAGGCCTCAGGACTCGGCCGCAGGCACGGCCGGGAGGGCATCCTGAAGTACACGGAGAGCCAGAACATCACCTCGCAGCACCTGGTCGGCCTCGGCGGCCTGCCCGGACTGTCGGACGAGGCGTATGCGAAGGTGCTGACCGGTGCCATGCGAGCGATGAAGGGGCTGGGGATGCAATGAGGGATGCCGGTGGAGCGGACCCGCTGGACGACTCGGTCGATGTGGACGTCGTCGTCATCGGCTCCGGCTTCGGGGGATCGGTCGCCGCGCTGCGCGCGGCCGAGAAGGGCTATCGGGTGCTGGTGCTCGAGGCCGGGCGCCGCTTCGAGGACGAGGACTTCGCGACGACGTCGTGGGACGCCTCGCGCTATCTGTGGGCACCGCAGGTGGGGTGTTACGGCATCCAGCGGATCCACCGGCTCCCCGACGTCGTGGTGCTGGCCGGTGCCGGCGTCGGCGGTGGGTCGCTCAACTACGCCAACACCCTCTATCGGCCGCCGCGGCCGTTCTTCGAGGACCCGCAGTGGCGCGACGTCACCGACTGGGAGGCCGAGCTCGCCCCGCACTACGACATGGCCAGCGCGATGCTCGGGGTGGTCACCAACCCGTGCGAGGGGCCCGTGGAGGAGCTGATGCGGCGCACCGC
>JBDSVV010000055.1:0-5032 GCA_039927035.1 Ornithinibacter sp.
CCAGCAGTCGGACTCCGAGGGCGTGGGCAAGCTCGGGTTCGTCGTGATCATCTTCATCTTCCCGCTCACAGGTGCAGCCATCCTGCGCAGCCAGCCGCGCAACCGGGTCGGGTGGTTGCTCGAGGCCATCGGACTGGTGTGGCTGGTGGGTGCCGCCACCGACAGCTACGCGACCCTGGCCCTCCTGATCGGCTCCGGATCGTTGCCGGGCTCTGCGGTCGCAGCCGCGGTCAACGGGGGTATCTGGGCGCCGGGACTCGGGCTGACCGGCACCTTCCTGTTCCTCGTCTACCCCGACGGCCGCCTACCCTCCCGACGGTGGCGGCCGGTGGCCTGGCTCTCGGCGACGACGGTCTCGCTGCTCACCCTCACCCTGCTGCTCACCCCAGGCCCGATGGCGACGAGCCCCGACCCCACCCGCCAGAACCCTCTCGGGTGGGATTCCGCGGAGGGGGCGCTCGGGGCGGCCCTGGGAGTCCTCCTCGTGGTGCTCCCCGTCTGCATGCTGCTCTGCGCATCGGCCCTCGTGGTGCGGTTCCGCCGGTCGCACGGCATAGAGCGGCTGCAGCTCAAGTGGCTTGCGGCGGCCGGGGCCGTCGTGGCGGTCACCTTCCTCGGCGCCATCTTCGTACCCCTGCTCGTCGGCATCCTGCAGCCGTCCGACCGCTCGCCGGCGTGGCTCGGGGTCTTCGACACCCTCTCGCTGGCGTCGTTCCTGCTCCTGCCCGTGGCCATCGCGGTCGCCATCCTCAAGCACCGGCTCTACGAGATCGACGTGGTCATCAAGCGCACGCTGGTGTACGCCCTCCTCACCGCGATCCTGGTCGGCGTCTACCTCGGTGGCGTGCTGCTCCTCCAGCTCGTGCTCAGCCCGCTCACCAGCGAGTCCGATCTCGCGGTAGCAGGGTCGACGCTGGCGGTGGCCGGACTCTTCGGCCCAGCCCGGCGGCGCATCCAGCGCATCGTCGACCGCCGCTTCAACCGCCGTCGCTACGACCCCACGGCGGCCCTCGAAGCCTTCGCCACGCGCCTTCGCCACGAGCTCGACGTCGACGCCGTGGGTGCCCAGCTCGCGGCGGCCGCGAACCAGACCTTGGAACCTCGCGGGGTGAGCCTGTGGCTCAAGCCGTAACGGTACGTGGACGTTGCCGGACTAGAAAGGTCGCACCATGACGACACTGACAGGATCGCTACGCCGCCGCTTCGGCGGCCGCTCGGCCTCGGTCGGCCGGCGAACCGACGCGGGTGCGCTGGTGCACGAGGAGGCTGCCGTCGAGGCGCCGGTCGCCGACCTCCCTGCGGTCGACATCGCTCCCAACGACCCGCTGCTGCTGTTCCTGCAGGATGCGAGCGGCGCGGTCGACGTCGAGTCCCTCGAGCTGGACTCTCCGGCGCTCGCCGAGATGAGGGCGGTCGGAGTCAAGCTCGTCGTACCGCTGCTGAGCCAGGGAGAGCTCATCGGTGTGTTGAGCCTGGGGCCTCGTCGCTCGGAACAGGAGTACTCCACTGACGACCGCAGGCTCCTGGACAAGCTCGCCGCGCAGGCGGCCCCGGCCCTGCGGGTGGGCCAGCTCGTGCGTCAGCAGCAGGTCGAGGCACGCACGCGGCAGCGCTTCGAGCAGGAACTCGAGGTGGCGCGGCTCATCCAGCAGAACTTCCTGCCCAAGGAGCTCCCAGACCTGCCTGGGTGGGAGATCGCGGCGCTCTACCGCCCCGCTCGTGAGGTCGGCGGTGACTTCTACGACGTGATCCCCCTGCCAGACGGCCAAGTGGGCTTCGTCATCGGCGACGTCACCGACAAGGGGGTCCCCGCCGCCCTCGTGATGGCGGCCACCCGCAGTGTGCTCCGGGCGTCGGCGCAGCGGCTGGTGGACCCGGCTGTCGTGCTCGAGCGGGTCAATGAGCACCTGTGCCCGGACATGCCGGCGAAGATGTTCGTGACCTGCCTGTACGGCGTGCTGCAACCGGACACGGGACACTTCCGGTTCGCCAACGCCGGCCACGACCTGCCGTACGTCAAGACGGCCGACGGGTCCGTCGAGCTGAGGGCGCGCGGCATGCCGCTCGGTCTGATGACGGGGATGAGCTATGAGGAGAAAGCGACCATTCTCGCTCCGGGGGACACGCTCCTCCTGCACTCGGACGGCATCGTGGAAGCCCATGACCCGCAGGGGACCATGTTCGGGTTCCCGAGGCTGAAGGAGGCGGTGGCCCACCATCGTGGTGGGGGCGAGCTCATCGAGCTGGTGCTCGCGGACCTGCGCGAGCACACTGGCGCGGGGGCCGAGCAGGAGGACGACATCACGATGCTCACCCTGGCGCGTGCGCCGGATGCCGTGTCCACCGGGCAGCCTTCCGGGACAAGGCAGCTGGTGGAGTTCGACGTACCAAGCGCCGAGGGTAACGAGCGCCTGGCCCTGGCCCGCGTCAGCACGATCGTCGCACCACTCGGGCTCAGCGAGGCACGGCTCAAGCGCCTGGAGACAGCGGTCGCCGAGGCGACGATGAATGCGATGGAGCACGGAAACGGCTACCGGGCCGACCTGTTCGTGACGGTCCGGGTGCTCACTTCCACCGACACGGTCCGTGTGCAGATCAGCGACCACGGGGGAGCGCCTGCGGACCGTCAGAGCGAGGTTCCGGACCTCGAGGCCAAGCTCGCGGGACTGCAGCGCCCCCGTGGGTGGGGGCTCTTCCTCATCAAGAACATGGTCGACGAGGCCCACGAGTCCAGCGACGGCCACCTGCACGTCCTCGAGCTGGTCATGCGCCTCGGCGACGAGGCCGGAAACGCCCCAACCGACGGAAGGCAGACGCGCGATGACGATGCATGAGGTCATGACGGCGGTTCGACGGCGGGGCGAGGTGGCAGTCATCGACCTCGTCGGGGACGTCAACGCGCACGCCGAGGCAGCCGTGCACGACGCGTGGCAGGAGGCCACCCGCGAACGTCCTGAGGCGGTCGTCCTCAACTTCGAGGGGGCGGGCTACATCAACTCGACGGGCATCGCACTGATCGTCGAGATGCTCGCCAGCGCCAGCAAGCAGAAGCTGCCGATCCGCGCCTACGGACTCACACCGCACTACCGCGAGATCTTCGAGATCACGCGCCTGGCCGACTTCCTGGCCATCAACCCCGACGAGGACAGCGCCGTGGCCGGTGCTGGGAGGAGCATCACATGACTGAGGCGACGGCAACATTCTCCATGCGGCGAAACGGGCCCGCCGCGGTGGTGGACATCGCGGGGGATGTGACCTCGGGCTCGGAGAACGAGCTGATGAGTGCATACGACCTGGCGGGCGACGCTCGGGCCGTCGTTCTGAACTTCTCCGACCTGTCCTACATGAACAGTGGCGGCATCGGCCTGCTCGTGACCTTGCTGGTGCGAGCGAACCGGCACTCGAAGAAGCTCATGGCGTACGGGCTCTCCGAGCACTACCAGCAGATCTTCGAGCTGACCCGGCTGGACGAGGCCGTCAGCATCTACCCCTCTGAGCAGGCGGCGCTCGTTGCCGCCGGCGTCAAGTGAACGATGGGAGCGGGCAATGAGCGATGCGGACAGGACAACCCAACCGACGAGTGACGTCGCCGAGGAGGAGTCGAACCACTGGGCCAGCGGGGTGTCGCGGCTCAGCGTGTCGAACGTGCCGGACGGGGCGATGAACCTCAACGTCACGGGGCGCCGGCTGTCCGGGCCCATCCAGGGCTTCGGGAAGATGTGGCAGAAGACCTACCAGGTCTCGCTGCCGCGGGAGCGCGTCTCGGCCATCGAGCTGATTTCCGCCTGGAAGGAGAACTTCCCCGACTTCTGGCCGAAGGGCAACATCTTCTACGCCCCGCTGACGGGCATCGAGCCGGGCGAGGTGGCACTGCTCAACTTGAGCTTGCCCGGCCGGATGAAGCTGTCGACGGGGGTGATGGTGCTCTACGCCGACGAGGAGTCGTTCACGCTGATGACACCGCAAGGGCACATGTTCGCCGGCTGGATCACGTTCAGCGCCACCGAGAAGGGCGACGCCACCGTGGCACAGACCCAGGTGCTCATGCGAGCCTCCGACCCTGTCTTCGAGCTGGCACTGGTGTTGGGTGGCCATCGACAGGAAGACCGGTTCTGGGAGGAGACGCTCACCGCAGTGGCGTCCCGCTTCGGTCACAGCGCTCCGGTGCAGACCCAGGTGGTGTGCGTGGACTCGCGGCGACAGTGGTCGCGGTGGGGCAACATCCGTCACTCCTCGGCCATCTCGTCGACCGCGTACATGCTGGCGACGCCCTTCCGGGCCCTGGCGAAGCCGTTCCGCAGCCGCAGCGCGTCCTGACAGATCGGTCAGGTCTTCTCCCAGAAGCCCCGGAGAAGCGCGGCGAGAGCGATGGGCTGCTCGAGCGGGACCAGGGTGCGGGCTCCGGCGACGGTGGCGACGCGGGCGCCGGCGGTGTGTCGAGCCGCTGCGGCGGCATCCTCCGGGCTCCAGTCACCGCGGTCGTCCGAGGCGACAAAGAGGCTTGGGACGCAGATGTCGGCGAGCTCGCCGGTGACGTCGCTCCGGTTCAGGATGAACGACCCGACCGCGTTGGACAGGCTGGCTCGGCTGGGGCGGCTCAGGCCATCGAGCACCAGGGCGCGAAGCACCTCGTTGCCCTGCGACGCCTCGGTGAGCATCCCGTCGAGAATCGCCCCGCGCACCGGACCGATCACGCCGACCGTTCGTAGGACGGGGCGCAGGAGCAGGATTCGGCGGCGGAGTGCGGTGCTGATCGGCTCCGGTGGGGCACTGATGGCCACGAGACTGCGGAGCACGCCCGGTCGGGTCGCCAGCTTGAACCCGACGTGTCCCCCGAAGGCATTGCCCACCCAGTCGACGGGCTCGGTGATCGACAGGCCCTGCAAGAGGTCGAGCGCCGCCCCAGCCGCTCCGGCGATGTCGCTCTCCCGCCGTAGGGGCTCGCTCAGCCCCAGGCCCGGCCCGTCCACCAGCACGTAGCGTCGACCGCCGGGAAGGTGGGGCAGCAGCAGGTCCCACGTGTGGCTGTCGA
>JBDSVV010000056.1:0-2564 GCA_039927035.1 Ornithinibacter sp.
CCGAAGTCCCCTTAACTAGGTTCGAGATAGTGCAGGCCCAGCCTCCTGCCGGCCCTGCCGCCCCTGACGGCTCTGCCGGATACGGCGAGGTCCTTCATCGGGTCTTCATCTGTGATCCGTCATGGTCACTGGCATGACGATGTCGACGGCGACAATCCCCTCCCGGCCCTTGCTCGACCTCATGCCCGGGGCGCCCACGCCACGCATCGCCGTGATCACCGGCAGCTATGGGGCAGGGCACAACTCCGCGGCTCGTGAGCTTGCGTGCGTCTTGCGCGCCGCCGGATGCGAGGTCGAGATCCACGACATCGTTTCGCTCCTGCCCTGGCGTTTGGGGCCTGCGCTACGGGCCGCCTACTACGCACAGCTTCGTCGTCACCCGGACTCCTGGGGCACGACCCTGGAGCTCCTCGAGCCGGGCCGACGGCTCCATCGGGTCGCGACCCAACTTCTGAGAATCGCCGTCGCTCCAGTCGTGGAAGCCGCGCGTGGGTGCGACCTCGTCATCACCACCCATCCCTTCGGCGCGCAGGCACTCGGTCACGCCCGAATCTCCGGACAGCTCACCGCACCCGCAGTCACCTACCTGACCGACACCTCGGTGCACTCACTATGGATCCATCCGGGTATCGACCTCAACCTCGCGATCCATCAAGTCGCCGCCGACGAGGCGCGCCGCTGGGGCGGGCAGACTTCGATCGTGCGCCCTCTGGTCTCCCTCGGAGGCCTCGACGCCGCTGCGGGCGAAGTGGACGACCCTCTGGCCGCGCGCGAGATCCTAGGACCTCGGGTCTTGGTCACCGCCGGCTCGCTCGGCATGGGCGACCTCGAGCGCACTTCCCGCGACATTCTGGCTACGGGTCTGATGGAGCCTGTGGTCCTGTGTGACACCGACGCTGGCCTCCAGCGCCACCTCGCGGGTATCCCCGGCGTGATCGCCCTGGGCTGGCGCGACGATGTTGCCGCGCTGATGGCAACCAGCGCCTGCATCGTCCAGAATGCCGGTGGCTTCACGTCCTTGGAGGCACTCACCTCCGGGACGCCGGTCATCACCTACCGGCCGCTGCCGGGCCACGGTGTCGCAAACTCGATCAATCTCGACCGTGCCGGACTGATCCCCTGGGCCCGCAGCCGCAACGACTTGGCCCTTCTGCTCGCCGCCGCCCGCAGCGCCCCGAGAATTGACCGTCTCCCCACGACTGCGCCCGGCATCCTCACCGTGCTCTCCGGCAGCAACTCCAGGGCGGCGGCCGCGTGAATCCGCGCCGGTGCGCCGCCATGGTGGGCATCGGCGCCCTCACATTCACCGGCGCTCCAGCCGTCACCTCGATCGGGCCATTGCGCCGGCACCTGGCCCCGAAGCTTTCCGGAATCAGTTCCAGTCCCCACATTGCGCTCACATTCGACGACGGTCCCGACCCGACCAGCACCCCTGCCTTCCTCGACCTACTCACTCACCACCAACGCCGGGCCACCTTCTTCGTTCTCGGTTCACAGGCCACGGCCAACGCGCCCCTCTTGCGCCGGATGGTCAGTGAGGGGCACGAGCTGGCCCTTCACGGCTGGACGCACCGCTGCACCCCTGCGATTCCTCCCACCCGCCTCCTCCGTCAGCTGCAGGAAGCGCAGCACGTCGTTGAAGACATAGCCGGTATGGCGACGAGCTGGTACCGGCCGCCCTATGGGGTCCTGTCCACCGAGACGATGCTGGCCTGCCGGACTCTGAACCTGACGCCCGTTCTCTGGAGCGCCTGGGGACGCGAATGGGAACGCTCGGCAACTCCGGCACGGATCGTCGCGTCGGTCCAGCGCACTCTGCGACCAGGGGGCACGATCCTGCTCCACGACACCGACCGTCACGCCCCTCGGGGCGACTGGCGAAGCACGCTTGTCGCGACCGCCGCCCTGCTCAGTGGCCCCTTGGAGTCCGGGCACCTCGGCCCCCTGCGTGAGCACTGGCAGGCACCCGGGCTCGAGAAACACCTCACCTGGCATCAACACCGCGGTTCGTAGCCGCCCGGACCGTCCCGCCGCCACCTCAACCTGCGATCGGACACGGATGCGCATTCGCCGTTCACCAGACCCAGGACCAGGTGGGGGCCTTCGCCTGGCCGATGCTCCTGGCAGCCGCCGTGGCACTGCTCCTTCCTGGCTCGACCCACGACCGTCGCCAAAGTGGGCCCTCCCGCGGTCAGAGACATCCGTCCCGCAGCGTGGGGACCTTCGGCACTCGGGAGCGATGACGCAGCGGCGTAGGTTCGAATCACCGGCGGACACTTGACCGCCGCGGCGCCGGCACCCCTCCGGTTTCACCCAGCAGGAGTACGCCGTGCAGACCTTCCCTCTCGCCCTGATCGTGATCTCGGCGCTGGTCGGTCTCATGCTCACCCTCGCCGTCCGCGTCATCAAGCAGTTCGAGCAGGGTGTCCTGTTCCGGCTCGGCAAGCTGCAGGGAACCCGAGCCCCGGGCCTGCGAATGATCATCCCGGCCGTCGACGTGATGCATCGGGTGTCTCTGCGGATCGTCACCCTGCCGATCCAGTCCCAGGGCATCATCACCCGCG
>JBDSVV010000057.1:0-7338 GCA_039927035.1 Ornithinibacter sp.
TCGAGCACGCGCTCGACGAGTTCGTCCAGGTCGCCCGGCTGCACTCCCCCGCGGGCCGGGTCACCCGTGAGGTTGATCTGCACGAAGCAGTCGGTGCTCGACTCCTCGGAGGCGAGCGCTGTGACGAGCGACACGCGATCGACCGAGTGGATGACGTCGGCGTACGCACGCACCTGACGGGCCTTCTTGCCCTGCACCTGCCCGACGAAATGCCATCGCAACCCCAGATCGGCGAGCTCGGCCGCCTTGGCCTTGGCCTCCTGGTGCCGGCTCTCCCCCACATCATCGACGCCGAGACCGGCGAGGTCGCGGACGAGGTCCGCGGAATGGAACTTGGTCACAACGATCGTCGTCAGGTCCGCTGGGTCCCGACCGGCGAACCGGGCGGCATCCGTAATACCGGACCGAACGGTCTCGAGCCGTTCGGCCAGGGTCTCACGGCCCACTGGAGGGACCTGGCTACTTGAGGAAATCGGGGATGTCCAGGTCGTCGGATTCTTCTTCGAAGGCGGGGTCGGCCACGGTGGCTCCACTCGCCGAGGAATCGACGGTCGACCAGACGGAGCCCGCGGGCTCCGGGGCCTTGTAGGAGCCGGAGTCGGCCGAGGGAGCAGAGTTGCCTCCACTGCCGGAGGCGCGGCCAGCGGCAGGCGCGCCGGTTCCGACACCGGAAGCCGAGGCACCGACTCCAGCACCGACTCCGGCACCGACCGAGGCACCAGCGCCCGAACTCGCTCCGGCGGCGATGCCCGCGGCGACGAGATCCGCCCTGCGTACCTCGACCGGCTTCGCACCGGGCTCTCCGCCGTCGAACCCGGCCGCGATGACCGTGACCCGGACCTCGTCGCCCAGGGTGTCGTCGATGACGGCACCGAAGATGATGTTCGCCTCGGGGTGCGCCGCCTCCTGCACCAGGCGGGCCGCCTCGTTGATCTCGAACAGGCCGAGGTCGCTACCACCTTGGATGGAGAGGAGGACACCGTGGGCACCATCGATGCTTGCCTCCAGCAGCGGGCTGGAGATCGCGAGCTCGGCGGCCTGGACCGCTCGATCCTCGCCACGAGCCGAGCCGATGCCCATCAGGGCCGAGCCGGCACCCTGCATCACCGACTTCACGTCGGCGAAGTCGAGGTTGATCAGGCCCGGGGTGGTGATCAGGTCGGTGATGCCCTGCACGCCTGAAAGCAGCACCTGGTCGGCGCTGCGGAACGCGTCGAGCATCGAGACGCCGCGGTCGCTGATCGAGAGCAGCCGGTCGTTGGGGATGACGATGAGGGTGTCGACCTCGTCGCGCAGTTGCGCGATGCCGGCCTCCGCCTGGTTGGCGCGGCGCCGGCCCTCGAAGGTGAAGGGGCGGGTCACGACACCGATCGTCAGGGCCCCCAGGCCCCGGGCGATGCGGGCGACGACGGGCGCCCCGCCGGTGCCGGTGCCACCACCCTCACCCGCGGTGACGAAGACCATGTCGGCCCCCTTGAGGACCTCCTCGATCTCCTCGGCATGGTCCTCGGCAGCCTTCTTGCCGACCTCGGGGTCGGCGCCGGCGCCGAGCCCTCGGGTCAGCTCGCGACCCACGTCGAGCTTGACGTCGGCATCGCTCATGAGCAGTGCCTGCGCATCGGTGTTGACCGCGATGAACTCGACGCCCTTGAGGCCGACATCGATCATCCGGTTGATGGCGTTGACACCGCCGCCGCCGATGCCGACGACCTTGATGACGGCGAGGTAGTTCTGGGGTGCTGCCACGTTGCGGCCTTCCACTGGTTCACGATGATCGGTCAGGTCTGGTTGAACTCTTCCGAAACCCTAGACGTTTTATTGACAGTCACGGTTTGGTCACGGTTGCATGGCATGACGCTAGGTCGGGGTGCGTGCTCGGGCAACGAACCCCGTGGGCGTGTCGCGACATCTTCGGGAAAATCCTCCCACGCGGAACCACAGCCGCCCCAATCGCCCCGCCAACCCCACCAGTCACAGATGCCGTGACGGACCGCTACCGGGTGACGGGGGTGTCCGGAGCGCTCACGTCGATGGTCTTCGCCTTCGTCGTGAGCAGGGCCTGGAGGATCTCGACCTTTCGCGCCGCCTCCTCGCCACCACCCCAGACGACCGTGCGCCCACCCAGGGTGAAGGTGATCAGCGTCGCGCTGCTCACCCGCACTGCGGAGACGTCGGACGCGAGCCCGGGCGGCAACTCGCCCAGCAGGGCGAGCGCCGCTTGGAGCGCGTCACGGCTCGTGCCCTGGGACCCGAGCGCGGTGACGACCGGAACCCCGACCGGAGCCTTCCTCACGACACCGAACGACACGCCCGTGGCATCCACGACCTCTAGTTGACCTTGAGGGTTTCTCACGACGATGGCAGGGGTCCGCGCGACCACGTCGACCACCAGCGTGCCCGGCCAGGATCTCCGCACCGACACCTCCGCGACGGTCACCTGGCCCCGGACGCGCTCGGCGACCGCCCCGGTGTCGACCCGCGCGAGCGGGGTGCCGTCGGGCACCTGGACGAGCGCAGCGACGGCCTTGGCCTGCCCACCCTCCATGCCCACCACCTCGACACTTCGCACCCCGAGCAGGGTGCTCCACCCGAAGAGCCAGACCATCGCGGCCACGACCCCGACAGCGGTCAGCGCCACCAGCACCCGGCGCCAGGGTCGCCTGCGCCGGGCCAGGGCACGCTCCCGGAAACGGGTGGCCGAGGAGGCGACACCCCTGGTGTCCCTGCTCGACGAGGTGTTCGTCCCGAGGCTCATGACTGCTCTCCCCCACTCTCTCCAAGCGTCTGCAGCACCACGGCTGCGAGGCGCGTCACGTCACCGGCTCCGACGGTCAGGACCAGGTCCCCGCCAGAGCTTCGTCGCGCCACCCGTCGGGCGGCATCCTCCATCGACCCGCCGACCTCGACGACGTCCGGGCCGTGCTCGAAGCCGGTCAGCGGGCTTGCGACCAGTGCGGAGCTCACGCCCTCCATCGGCTCCTCCCGCGCGCCGTAGACATCCAGGATCACGACGTCGTCCGCCTCTGCCAGCGCGTGGGCGAAGTCAGCCGCGAAGTCCCTGGTGCGCGAGTAGAGGTGCGGCTGAAAGATCACTCGGAGCGCCCCCGCCCCCGAACGCCGCACGATCTCGGCGGCGGTGCCGACGACGGCAGCGACCTTGGGAGCGTTGTGCGCGTAGTCGTCGACGACGGTCACACCGCGCACCTCGCCACGCACCTCGAACCTGCGCCGGGCGCCGGCGAAGGTCGCCAGCCCGGCCAGCACGTCGTCGATGTCGACACCCAGACCCACGGTCGCTGCCAGCACTGCGGCACAGGCGTTCTCGACGTTGTGCCAGCCCGGGACCCTGAGCTCGAGCGAGTACTTGGTGCCGAGATGGTTGATCGGGGTGCTCGTGCCGAGCCCTTGGCTCGACGACGCCCCGATCCGCAGGTCGGCGCCGACTTCGCTCCCGTACGTCACCACCCGGATGCCGGAGCCGGCCATCCTCTCGGCGAGCTCACGCGAACCGGGGTCGTCGTCGCACGCCACGAGCAGCCCCCCGTCCGTGATCGACCCGGCGAACGCGGCATACGCCTGACGGACCGCGGCGACGCTGCCATAGAAGTCGAGGTGGTCGGGTTGGACGTTGGTGACGATCGCGACGTCGGGACGGTAGGCGAGGAAGGACCCGTCGGACTCGTCGGCCTCGACGACGAAGACCTTTCCGCGCCCGATCGCCGCATTGGTGGCGAGCTGGCCGATCTCGGCTCCCACGGCGAAGGACGGGTCGACCCCGGCGTGCGCGAGGGCGACGATGAGCATCGACGTCGTGGTGGTCTTGCCGTTGGCCCCGGCGACCGCGACCCTGCGCGTCCCCGCCATCGTCGCGGCCAGGGCCTGCGAACGGTGCAGCACCAGGAGTCCGGCGGCTCGTGCGGCGGCGAGCTCGACGTTGTCCTCCGGGATCGCGGAGGACACCACCACCGTGTCGGCACCCTTCACGTGCTCGGCCGCGTGACCCACGAAGACCGTCGCGCCATCGGCGCGGAGGTCGTCCAGGACCGGTCCGTCGGCCCGGTCGGATCCGCTGACCTCCAACCCGCGCGCGAGGAGGAGCCTGGCCACCGCCGACATCCCTGCCCCCCCGATCGCGACGAGATGGACGTGCCCGAGCCCGTCCAGCACCGGAACCGGCCCGGTGACGTCGAAGCGTGGTGCGATGCCGTCCACGGGTCAGCGCCGTCCGAGGGCGCCGGTGACCAGATCGGCGAGCCGCTCGTCACCGTCGCGCTCGCCGACTGATGTGGCGGCACGCGCCATCGTGGCCAGCCGATCGCTGTCGAGCGCAAGGGGGGCCACGACGGCCTCGACCCACTGACGGGTCACGTCGGCGTCGTCGGTCAGGAGACCGCCCCCCGCAGCGACGACGGCTGCGGCGTTGAGCCGCTGCTCACCGTTGCCGATGGGGAGAGGGACGTAGATCGCCGGGAGCCCCACCGCAGTGAGCTCGCAGACGGTGTTGGCCCCGGAACGGGCGACGACGAGATCGGCTGCCGCGTAGGCGAGGTCCATCCGGTCGCAGTAGGGCAGCACGACGTAGGGCACAGGGCCCGAAGCCGGCACCGAGACCTCCTTGCCGGCGCCCGTGACGTGGAGCACCTGCACCCCCGCCGTGGACAGGGCGGCCGCCGCGCTGGAGAAGGCGTCATTGAGTCGCTGCGCACCGAGCGAGCCACCCGTGACGAGAAGCGTCGGGGCGTCGATCAGGCCGAAGTGCTCGCGTGCGGCAGCCCGGGAAGCGGCACGGTCGAGCGTGGCTATCTCGCTGCGCAGCGGCATCCCGGTCACGGTGGCGTGGCGCAGCCTGGTGCCCGGGAAGGTCACGCCCACGGCTACGGCCGATCGAGCGCCGAGCCGGTTGGCCAGCCCGGGACGGGCATTCTGCTCGTGGACCACCACCGGAGTGCCGCTGCGCCGCGCGGCGAGGTATGCCGGGGCCGAGACGTAGCCACCGAACCCCACCACGACCTCGGCACCCGTCGACTCGATGGCCCCGGCCGCCGCCCGGACGGCCACGCGAAGGTTGCCCGGTAGACGCAGCACCTCGCCGGAGGGCCGGCGGGGAAAGGGCACCTTGGGGACCTCGATCAGCGGGTAGCCGCGCTCGGGAACGAGCCGGGCCTCCAGACCGGCAGCGGTGCCCAGCACGGATATTCGCACTCGCGGGTCACGCCTTCGCAGGCAGTCGGCCAAGGCCAGCAGCGGGGACACGTGCCCCGCGGTGCCACCCCCTGCCAGGAGGACCGACGTGGGGCCGTAGGCCGTCACCGGCGCGCCCGGCGCCCGAGCGGCCCGGGGAGCACCGCCAGGGTGCGCCGCATCGCCGACGGACGCGCGGAGAGCGCGTCGGCGCAACCGGGTTCGGACCTGGCGAAGGACAGCAGGATGCCCAGGGCAAACATCGTCGTCACGAGCGAGGACCCACCCGAGGACACGAGCGGCAGGGGCACCCCGATCACGGGGAGCAGGTTGATGACCGCACCGATGTTGATCAGCGCCTGGACCAAGATCCACGTCATGATTCCGGCCGTGCAGACCCTGACGAAGAAGTCCGAGGAACGGGTGACGAGGCGGTAGCAGGCCAGCGCCAGCCCGGCGAAGAGGACGAGCACAGCGATGGTGCCCGGCAGCCCCAGCTCCTCGCCGATGATCGCGAAGATGAAGTCGTTGTGCGGCTCGGAGAGAAGGCCCCACTTCTCCCGGCTGGCACCGAGCCCCAGACCGAACCAGCCCCCGTCGGCGAGTGCGTAGCGTCCGTGGAGGGGCTGGCGCGCGGCGCCGAACTCGTTGGTGTCACGCCCCAGCCACACGTCGAAGCGACCGAGCCGGTTGGGGCTGGTGACGACGAACGCGATCACCACGCCCACGAACGGGGTCCCTGCGAAGGCGAACCAGCGCAACGGGATCCCCGCGGCGAACAGCACCCCGGCGACGATCGCCCCGAGGATCATCACGGTGCCCAGGTCGTGGCCGATCGCGACGGCCGCGACCGCGACGGCGACGAGCGGCACGAGCCAGGGGACCACAACGTGGGTGAAGGAGGAGAGGTGCTTACGCTTGGCGCCCAGGATCAATCCCCCGGACAGCACCAGGCCGAGCTTGATCAGCTCGGAGGGCTGCACGGTCATCGGACCCACCCGGATCCAGTTCCGGTTGCCCTGCACCGCAACGCCCAGCGGGGTGAAGACGAGCAGCTGGAGCACCACGGCCACGACGAGGATCGGCAGGGCGAGCTTCTTCCACCCGCTGATCGGGATGCGGGAGGCGACGACGAGCGCGACCGTGCCGATGACGGCGAAGACGAGCTGACTGAGGAAGATCGAGTAGGCAGAGGACGTGGTGTCCAGGGACACGATCGAGGAGGCCGAGAGCACCATGATCAGACCGAAGATCACGAGGGCTGCGGCCACGCACACCAGAAGGTAGTAGGTCGTCACCGGCGAGTCGAGGCGGGAGAGCCAGTCGCGCGGGCGGGTGCTCGCCCTGGCCGCTGCTCCCGAGGCCCCCGGCTTCTTGGTCCGGCTCGTGGAGGTCGTGCTGCTCACGGGCTACTCCCCCGCGGCGAGCCGGCGGACCGCTTCGACGAAGGAGTCACCGCGCGCGCCGTAGTCGGCGAACATGTCCATGGACGCGGCCGCGGGGGCGAGCAGGATGACATCGCCCGCTCGGGCGAGCGAGAGCGCCTCCGCCACGACCCGGTCCATCGCACCAGTGTCGGTGTCCTCGACGTCGAGGACGGGGACATCTGGTGCGTGTCGGGCGAGTGCCTCGGCAATGGCCGCCCTGTCGCGCCCGATGAGCACGACACCACGAAGCCGGTCGACGGCTCCGGCGACGAGGGAGTCCACGTCGGCGCCCTTGAGCAGGCCACCGGCGATCCAGACCACGGAGTCGTATGCCGCCAGGCTCGCCTGTGCGGCGTGGGGATTGGTCGCCTTGGAGTCATCAACCCACCGGACGTTCCGGACCGTCCCCACCTCGGCGATCCGGTGCGGCTCGGGCACGAAGGCCCGCAGCCCGGCTCCGACCGCGGCCGCGGGCACCCCGTGCGCCCGGGCCAGTGCCGCGGCGGCCAGCGCGTTCGCCACCAGGTGCGGCGCGGGCCTCGGCGCCTCCCCACGCAGGTCCTCCAGGGTCGCGAGCTCCGCGGCCGAGGTGGCGCGCTGCTCGATGAACGCGCGGTCCGCGAGCACGTCGTCCACCAGCCCCACCATCGAGCGTGCGGGCAGCCCGAGGGTGAACCCGACCGCGCGGCATCCCTCCTGAACGTCCGCGGCCTCGACCAGGCGCATGGTG
>JBDSVV010000058.1:0-3772 GCA_039927035.1 Ornithinibacter sp.
CCGCTGCCAGCGAGATCACCACCCCGATGCTCGTCGCGGCAGCCAACGCCATCGCGAACTGCGTTGCCAGCGACGAGCTCAACGCGAGCTACATCGTGCCCAGCGTCTTCGACCCCAAGGTCGCGCTCGACGTCGCGGAGGCAGTCGTCCTGGCGAGCGGCGCCACCAAGGACCTCGACGGGTCCGACACGACCTTCCTCCCGACCCCGATCCCGACTGGAGCCGCATCATGAGCATCGACGTCACCGACGCCCGTCCGACCCCGGGGGCGGAAGAGATCCTCACCCCCGAGGCCCTGGCCTTCGTCGAGGCCCTCCACCACCGGTTCGCCGGCCGGCGCGACGAGCTGCTCGGCGCCCGCGGCACCCGCCGGCAGCAGGCCGTGTCCAAAGGCGGCCTGGACTTCCTCCCCGAGACCGAGGACATCCGCTCCAGCGCGTGGGCCGTGGCGCCCGCCCCGCCGGCGCTACAGGACCGCCGCGTGGAGATGACCGGGCCGGCCACGCCGGAGAAGATGGCGATCAACGCCCTGAACTCCGGCGCCAAGGTCTGGCTCGCCGACCTCGAGGACGCCAGTGCCCCGACCTGGCCCAACGTCATCTCCGCCATCCGCAACCTGCGCGACGCCGCCCGCGGCACCCTCTCCTTCACCAGCGACGACGGCCGCGAGTACCGCCTCCGTGAGGATGCCCCGCTCGCCGTGGTCGTCACCCGCCCCCGCGGCTGGCACCTCGACGAGGCCCACGTCCTGGTTGACGGCACCCGAGCAGTCGGCGGCCTCGTGGACTTCGGGCTGCACTTCTTCCACGTGGCGCAACAGCTCATCGACAACGGCCACGGCCCCTACTACTACCTGCCGAAGATGGAGAGCCACCTCGAGGCCCGGCTCTGGAACGACGTCTTCACCTTCGCGGAGTCCGAGCTGGGCATCGCCCACGGCACCATCCGCGCGACGGTGCTCATCGAGACCATCCCCGCCGCGTTCGAGATGGAGGAGATCCTCTACGAGCTGAGGGAGCACGCCTCCGGACTGAACGCGGGCCGCTGGGACTACCTCTTCAGCATCATCAAGTTCTTCCGCGACGCCGGCCCGGACTACGTCCTCGTCGACCGCGGCGACATCACGATGACCGCGCCGTTCATGCGCGCCTACACCGAGCTGCTCGTCAAGACCTGCCACAAGCGCGGAGCCTTCGCGATGGGTGGCATGGCAGCGTTCATCCCCAGTCGTCGCGACGAGGAGATCAATGCGGCGGCCTTCGCGAAGGTCCGCTCCGACAAGACGCGCGAGGCCGGCGACGGCTTCGACGGCTCATGGGTCGCCCACCCGGACCTGGTGCCCGTGTGCCGCGAGGTCTTCGACGGTGTGCTCGGCGAGAAGCCCAACCAGGTCGACCGCAAGCGCGACGAGGTCGAGGTCTCCGCGCGGGACCTGCTCGACGTCAGCTCGGCGAAGGGCTCCAACACCGAGGAGGGGCTGCGCGCCAACATCTACGTCGCCCTCGCCTACACCGCAGTCTGGCTCTCCGGCAACGGTGCCGTGGCCATCCACAACCTCATGGAGGACGCGGCCACCGCCGAGATCTCCCGTTCCCAGGTGTGGCAGCTCATCGCCAACGACGTGACCCTCTCCGACACCGGCACCAGGGTGACTCGCGACCTCGTCGCACGAATCATCGACGAGGAGACCGAGCGACTGCGCACCGAGGTCGACGAGCAGTCCTTCACGGAGCACTACCTGCCGGCCAGGGAGCTCATCTCGGGCTTGTGCCTGGACGAGACGTTCGTGGACTTCCTCACCATCCCGGCCTACGAGCTGGTGGTCTGAGATGGCACAGCCCACCCTGGGTGAGTCCTTCCTCGTTGACGTCGACGCCTCACTTCACGAGACGGACACCCTGCTCACCGACGCCTACCCCGGCGACGACGGTCGTCGCCAGCCGGTGCACACCGTCTACGTCCCCGCCGACCGCTACACCCCCGAGCTCCCCCAGCAGTGGGGTGAGCAGGCGCTGGCCCTCGTGGCCGAGCACGGTGGCCTGGCGGCCCTTGCCGCGGACCTCGGGCTCAACGATGCGCTCGCGGGCCAGGTCTGCGACCGGGTGGAGGCCAAGCTGCGCACGGCGCCGATCGAGGACCTCCGGCTCGACTTCGAGGACGGCTACGGCGACCGCGGTGACGAGACCGAGGACGCGGATGCCGTCGCAGCCGCCAACGCGGTGGCCGACGCCCTTGTGGCCGGCACCAACCCGGACTTCATCGGCATCCGGTTCAAATGCTTCGAGGAGCCCACCCGCCGCCGCGGCATCCGCACCCTCGACCTCTTCCTCGGTGCCCTGCTCGACCGCACCGGAACGGTGCCCCCGCAGCTCGTGCTCACCTTCCCCAAGGTCAGCACCGTCGGCCAGGTCGACGCGATGGTCACCGTCTGCGAGGCGCTCGAGAGCGCCCATGGGCTGGCCCCCGGTGACCTCGGGTTCGAGATCCAGGTCGAGACCCCGCAGCTGATCCTCGGAGCAGACGGCACGGCGCCGCTGGCGCGCGCCGTGCACGCGGGAAAGGGCCGGGTCACCTCCCTGCACTACGGCACCTACGACTACAGCGCCTCGCTCGGCATCTCCGCGGAGTTCCAGGCCTCGGACCACCCGGCCGCCGACCACGCCAAGCAGGTCATGCAGCTCGCGGTCGCCGGCACCGGCGTGCACCTCTCGGACGGCTCGACCAACGTCGTTCCGACCGGGTCGGCGGATGCCGTGCGGGCCGCCTGGGCGCTGCACGCCGGGCTCGTGAAACGGGCTCTGGGCAATGGCTTCTACCAGGGCTGGGACCTCCACCCCGGCCAGCTACCCACCCGCTACCTCGCGACGTTCGCCTTCTACCGCTCGGGCTACGAGCGGGCTGCGACCCGGCTCGCGAACTACGTGTCGCGCCGCGGCTCGGGGATCATGGACGAGCCCGCGACGGCCCGCGCCCTGGCCCGATACCTCCAGCGCGGCCACGCCTGTGGAGCGATCGAGGGTGCCGAGCTCGAGGCGGACACGGGACTGAGCCCGGAGGCGGTGGCCACGCTGGCCCGCCCCCGTTCAGACACCGAAGGCATCCGGAGGGCATCATGAGCGACCCCACTTCGCATTCCCCGCAGAGCCGGACCGCGGTCAAGGTCGGTGACCTCGCGCCAGCGCTCGAGCTCACCAACCAGCACGGAGAGGCGCGATCCCTGGCCGACCTGATGGGCACCCCCGTCGTCGTCTACTTCTTCCCCAAGGCCTTCACCCCCGGGTGCACCACCGAGGTGTGCAGCTTCCGGGACAGCCAGGTCCCTCTGGCCCGAGCCGGCTACCAGCTGCTCGGTGTGAGCGGAGACCCGGTGCCGGTGCTCAAGGACTTCGCAGCGGCCAACGGTGTCGACCACGACCTGTTGTCCGACCCAGGACACGCCAGCGCGATCCGCTGGGGTGCCTACGGGCCCAAGGTCGTCGCCGGAAAGGACATGGTCGGGCCCCTCCGCTCCACCTTCGTCGTCGACGCCCACGGACGAGTCATCTCGCTCGAGCACGACCTCGACGCCACCACCCACGTCGAAACCCTCCGCCGGGACCTCGGCGCCTGATCCCCGGTCGGCCCGACCGGGCACGGCCTCGCACCACCGACGTACAGCACCACCGACGTACAGCACCACCGACGTACAGAACCACCGACGTACAGAACCACTGACGTACAGCACCACGGACGTACAGCACCACCGACGTACAGCACCACCGACGTACAGCAC
>JBDSVV010000059.1:0-3719 GCA_039927035.1 Ornithinibacter sp.
CGCGGATGACACTGCCGAGCCACCTGCCCATCAGAGGTCGCTGAGTCGGCGGGCCCCATCGCCCGTCCGTCTGCCCCCTCCGGCACCCGGTGGTCGATCGCGCTGTGAGGATGCTCTGAGGTTAACGAGCCCCGGATCGGTCGGTGGGCGCACTGACGGTTCGGTCGAAAAGGTGGCCGAACGGGGGATGCCACCCTCAGTGCAACGGCCGATGTCGGCCGCTGGCTCAGGACTGAGGGCGCAGACGCACGGTGACCGACCCCTGCGCCCGCGCGCGGGGCGTGGCCCGCAGGTCCTCCGCGTGCGCCGCGACCTCGATGCGCGCGACGAGCCGGCCGAGGTCGTAGTCGTCGGGCGCGCCCAAGGTGACCTCCGCCGAGTCCGAGGGCGTGCCGGGTGCCGTGCCAGCCGTCGGCGTGGATGCCGTGCCGGGTGCCGTGCCAGATGGCTGGGCGGATGCCGGGTGGACCCCCACGTCGGCCGACCCGTCCTCCACGTCGTGCAGCGCCAGCGCCACCACACGCGCCACCCGGTCGGCGAAGGGCTCCTCGCGCACCGAGCGCACCCCGATCTCCTGCGACCCCGTGGATCCGGGCGCCACCCCGAGCGCTGTGCGCACCGCCTCCACGTGCCCGAGTGCGAACCAGTCCGCAGCCCCGGTCCGCACCAGGGACCGGGCGCCCGGTGCATCGGCCTCGAACCACTCCGCCGGCAGGCCACGCACCACAGCCGCGGGGATGCCGTCGACCTTCCCCTTCACCAGGTCGGCAGCGGTGGCCACCTCGTCGGCGAGGGCCCGCTCCGTCACCGACAGCGCGCGACCGTCGTGGTCGGTCCCGCCGCGCAGGTCCTCGACCGGGCGAAGTCCGGCGCTCCCCAGGGCGAAGTCGGTGAGCCCGACCCGCCAGGGACGCCCGGCGGCGTCGCTGAGCACCACGGCGAGCGGCGCCCCAGGTGGGAGGCGGAGTCGCTGGAGCAGCGCGGTTCGCAGGTCTCGCGCCTCGCCGTCGGGGTCGGTGGCGAGCAGGAGCGGCATCCCGGTCGGCCCGGTGTTCGAGGCATCGACACCGGCCGCGGCCATCACCGGCCCCGCGAGTGACTCGACGACCCTGCTCACCCCGCTCGCTGTCCCGCGTTCGGCGACGACCCGCACGGTGTGCGCCTCGACCGCGGACTCACGAGACCCCCCCCAGGTCAGCCCCAGGGCCTTGGAGACGACCTTGCTCGAGACCACGAGGCAGTCACCGGGGCGCAACCCGGCCCCGCCCGCCACCAGGGCAGCCAGGAGCACCTGCGCGAGGTCATCTCCGGCCACGACCTCAGGCACGCCGTTGACCGGGAGCACCCTCACGGCCCCGCGCCCTGCGGACGGCGCACCCGACCCGGTCACCGGGAGAGCGTCGATGCCAGAGCGAGGGCGTGCGCGGCGATCCGGCCGCTCGCCTCGACGTCGCTCATCAGCAGGGGGCCGTCGAAGACCTCGACGCGCGCCCGACGCAGGCGGGTGCCGGCATCGGCCGGGTCGACGAGCCAGCCGTCGAGGAAGTCCTCGTAGAGCCCGGCGACCGCCGCCGAGGTCGACTCCACCCCGATCGCGCGCAGGCATGCGTCGGCGTGGCCGCGCACCGGCATCCCGGAGATCAGGGGTGAGACCCCGACGACCGGTGCCGCGCTCCCTCGCAGCGCCTCGCGCACCCCCGGCACCCCCAGCACGATGCCGATCGACACGACCGGGTTGCTCGGCGGGAACAGCACCACGTCTGCCTGCCGGATCGCGTCGAGCACGCCCGGGGCCGCAGTCGCGCGGTCCATCCCGGCCACGACGAAACGCCGCGCCTCGATGCTGGTCTGGTGGCGAACCCACCACTCCTGGAAGTGGATCGCCCTCTCGCCGCCGTCCCCGTCGTCGACGACCACATGCGTCTCGACCGGCACGTCAGACATGGGCAGCAGCGTGATCCGCGCCTCCGGCAACCCCCAGCGTGCTGCGAGCCGAGCGGTCACCTCACTGAGCGAGTGCCCCTGGCCCAGCCACTGGGAGCGCACGACGTGGGTGCCGAGGTCGAGGTCGCCGAGCGCGAACCACTGCGGCTCCGCGCCGTATGCCGCGAGCTCGCCCTGCACCCGGTGGCTCTCCTCCTCGCGCCCCCAGCCCTGCCCCTCGTGCACCCCGCCCCCCAGGGTGTAGAGCAGGGTGTCGACGTCGGGGCAGACCCGCAGCCCGAAGAGGGTGATGTCGTCGCCGGTGTTGGCGACGACGGTGATCTCGGAGTCGGCCAGACCCGGTGTGGTGTCGAGGTGGTGGCGCAGACCGCGGATGAAGCGGGCTCCGCCCACCCCGCCGGCGAGGGCGGTGATGCGCATGTCGGTGAGTCTTCCAGCCGCGCCGAAGGACGCGAAATGCAGCCGTTCCGGAGATGCTCGGTATGGGGTGCTGAGGCGCCCCGCGGAAAATTATCTGCGCAATATCACCATCCGGCTTGACTCGGAGTGCATGACACGCGTGTAATTCCATGCATGTACTCCGGAGCTGCCCGGCTGGAGTGCAACGGGTCGAGGGTCGAGGAGGTAACCAATGCACGAGTTGTATCTGGTCGACGAGGTGCTCGACGGTGAGGGTGTGGACGGCGTGCTGTCCTGGCAGGAGCGCTCGCTCTGTGCCCAGACCGACCCCGAGGCGTTCTTCCCCGAGAAGGGGGGGTCCACCCGCGATGCCAAGAAGGTCTGCGTGGGGTGCGAGGTGCGAGCCGAGTGCCTGGAGTACGCACTGGCCAACGACGAGCGCTTCGGCATCTGGGGCGGACTCTCCGAGCGCGAGCGCCGCAAGATGAAGAAGCAGGCGGTGTGACCAGGGGCCCGGCCCCGACCAGTCGGAACGCATGACGCTGGCCCCCACCCGCCCCGACGCGTTCACCCCGGCCGACCAGGCTGGGGTGGCCGCTCCGTCGGTGAGCGCCGTGCTCCTCAGCCGCCGTGACCCGCGGGGCATGGGTGAGCTCCTCGAGGCGGTCCTGGGCCAGGCGCTCCCGCCCGACGAGGTGCTCGTGCTGGACCGCACGGATGCCGCGCCCACGCCACGGGTGCCCGCTTCGGGTGAGGCCGGGACACCCGACACCGCCGACGCCGGACGGGACGAGGTCGTCGAGCCTGCACCCGAGATCGACCTCGCCGCCATCGTCGAGGCCGTGGCCTCCACCCGAGGCATCCCGGTGACCGTGCGCAGCATCGACCCTCGCACCCCCGTCCGGGTCGCCATCCGCGACGCAGTCCGCGAGCGTGAGCCCGCCCCGGAGCTCCCCGGCGAGCCCCTGGTGTGGATCCTCCCCGTGGGAGCCGTCCCCGAGAAGCAGGCCCTCGTCCGGCTGGTCGATGAGTGGCGGCGCTCTCCCTCGGCCGGACTGATCGGCCCCAAGCACGTCGATGCCGGTAATCCCCTCATGTTGCGCGCCCTGTCGATCGGCACGACCCGCGGTGGTCGCCTCTCCTCCCGTCCGCGACCCGGTGAGCCCGACCAGGGGCAGTACGACCAGAGCACCGACGTGCTTGCGGTGCCGCTGGCCGGCTCGCTCATCGAGCGCTCGCTGCTGCTCCAACTCCGCGGCTGGGAGCCGTTCTTCGGCGACGTCGGCGCAGACCTCGACCTCGGGTGGCGCGCCCACATCGCCGGCCGCAGGGTGGTCGTGGTGCCCAGCGCCAGGGTGCGCACCGAGCGCGGGGTC
>JBDSVV010000060.1:0-2830 GCA_039927035.1 Ornithinibacter sp.
GTTCTCCGCGCCCGGGTCCGCCAGCGCGACCGCCGCCCGCGCGGTGGTGACATAGGGCCATGACCACATCTGCTTGAGCACCCCGAGCATCACCACGCGACTGCCGCCGCGCCGCAGGACCTGGTCACAGGCGATCACCCCGTCCTCGAGACCGTGTTCGCGCGCGATGTCGACGGCCGTGCGCTCGAGCGACGTGGCCGACAGGTCCCCCAAGCGGACGATCTGGCGGTCGGGCACCTCGGCGGGATGGTGCTTGACCCCGCCCTCGGTCCGCCCACCAAGCACCCCGGGATGGCTCACGTGCACCAGGTCGCGCCAGAACGGCCGACAGTCCAGCCCGTGCACGACCGCGGCCGAGGTGTGGCTCAGCAGGCCCGGCGTCTGCATCGTCAGTGTGGCAGCAACCACCCGCAGCAGGTGTCGGCCGGCCTCGTCGGCGGCGTCCCACTGTGCCCGCTCGGCGTACACCCCGCGTCGTACGGCGACCCAAGGGCCGCCCGGCCGCAGGGCCGTCTTGAGCTGCCTCTCGGTGTAGCCGACCTCGCGCGCCATCGCCCGAGTGATCAGGCCGTGTCGGTGATGAGCGGCAGCGCGCATTTCTGGAAGCACCCGGGGAGGATGGTGCGGCGGCTCCGCAACCTGGGCCCGCGCACGCCTCGGCTGTGGATGGACGCCGCGACGTCCCGGTTGTGGGCAGGAACCGGCGACTCATCTAGGCGAGGGCCCAGGACGCTTCCGGCCCGGCACAGGCCTTGATAAGCGTCCATAACCCCGATTTACATGCGCTTTAGCTACACCAGCACCCGGGTCACCGGCATGGAGGAGTCGGCAGGGAGGTCGAGGGAGGAGGGTGCCCGTCCGCGGGCGGCCATCTCGGCGCCGAGCGCCGCGACCATCTCGCCGTTGTCGGTGCACAGTCCGGGGCGGGGAACCCGGACGCGGATGCCATGTGCGGCAGCCCGCTCCTCGGCGAGCACGCGAAGTCTCGAGTTCGCGGCGACCCCACCACCGATCAGCAGGTCCTCGATGCCCTCGGCTCTCGCGGCGTCGATGGCCTTGCGAGTGAGCACGTCGCACACGGCCTCCTGGAAGGAGGCCGCGACGTCGGCGACCGGCACGGGTTCCCCCGACTCCTCGCGCGCCTGCACCCACCGCGCGACCGCGGTCTTGAGCCCCGAGAAGGAGAAGTCGAAGCGGTGCCGCTCGAGGTCACGCCGTGAAGACAGACCTCGCGGGAACTCGATCGCCACCGAGGAGCCCGAAGCGGCTGCCCGGTCGATGTGGGGGCCACCAGGGAAAGGAAGACCAAGAAGTCGAGCAACCTTGTCGAAGGCTTCACCGGCAGCGTCGTCGATGGTCGATCCCAGTGGTTCCACGGATGAGGTCACATCAGTTATTCGTAGGATCGAGGAGTGCCCGCCAGAGACCAGTAGGGCCAGACATGGCTCGGGCAGCGGCCCGTGCTCCAGTTGGTCGACGGCCACGTGGGCGGCCAGGTGGTTGACGCCGTACAACGGCTTGCCCAGCGCGAGCGCAAGAGACTTCGCGGCCGCGACCCCCACCAGCAGTGCACCGGCCAGCCCGGGGCCGGCGGTCACGGCGAGCGCGTCGAGGTCGGCAAGGCTCACCCCAGCGGTAGCGCATGCTCGCTCGATCGTGGGCACCATTGCCTCCAGATGGGCTCGCGACGCGACCTCCGGCACGACGCCACCGAATCGGGCATGCTCCTCCACCGAGGACGCCACAGCATCGGCCAGCAAGGTGTGCCCCGAGACGATCCCGACGCCCGTCTCGTCGCAGGAGGTCTCGATGCCGAGGACGAGCGGACCAGAGGACACAGCCGAGGTCGAGGCGGCGGAGGTCGGGGTCACCGCGTCATTGTGCCCGGCCCCGGCCCGGGTCTGAACCGCCCCCACGCTCCAGAAGCAGCCGCAGCACGACAGCGGTGGTGCCGTCGGCGTAGTAGCGCGTACGCCGGTCGATCTCCACGAAGCCGAGGTTCGCGTAGAACCCCAACGCCTCACCGTTCTCGACACGCACTTCGAGCAGCAGGCGGTCCGCCTCCGTAGTACGGGCTCCAGCGACCACGGCGTCCATCAGCGCCGCGCCGACACCGGTGCGCCGATGCGGCTCGTCGACGGCGATCCGCTGCAGCTCCGCGATCTCACCAGCAGCCGAGGTGACCGCGTGCCCAACCACGACTCCGTCGACCTCGGCCACCAGGTAGGAGACGGTCGGCAGGGCGCCGTGGATGCCTTCGGACACCAACGCGGCGCTCCAGGCGTCGGCTCCCAGACACCGCTCCTCGAGCTGGCAGACGGCCTCGACGTCAGCTGAGGTGGCAGCTCGAACCAGCATCTGGGAGCGCCCGGCAGGGTCGTCAACTGCCCGGCGGCCTGCCCAGCCACCTGCCTGATGAGTTGCGCGGTCCTGGGCCACCACACCATCCTGACGGATGCTGGCTTGAGATTTCCCACGCGCGACCAATCCGCGCTGAACGGGGCTCCGAACCACCTGCACGAACAAGTCGACGACCGATATATCTGAGAAAGTTGTTTCGTGACCCCCATCAGTTCCGAAGGCTCGGATGCTCCGCCGCCGACCAGGCTGACGAGCGTCGCTGCACCCAGCAGCGACCTCGCGGAGTTTCTCAGACGTTCGGGTCGCGGTGACGAGGCCGCTTTCGCCCAGCTCTACGACGCGACCTCTGCTCGAGCCTACGGAATGGCTGTTCGGGTCATCCGTGACCCGAGCCAGGCGGAGGAGGTCACTCAGGAAGCCTTCCTGGAGATCTGGAAGACCGCCAGCAGGTTCGACGCAGACAAAGGAA
>JBDSVV010000061.1:0-3796 GCA_039927035.1 Ornithinibacter sp.
CCCCCCCCCGAACCACCCGACCGGATGGATCACGCCGCGAACCACAGAGAGGTCCGCGACGAGGCGGCCATCGTGGCTGGGCTTCGCGACGGGCAGCGGGTCAGGAATTGGCGTCCCGAGCCGCGACGAACGCCTCGACGCAACGCCGCACGTCCGCCTCGGAGTGCGCCGCTGAGAGCTGCACCCGGATCCGCGCCTTCCCGGGGGGGACCACGGGGAAGCTGAACGCGATGACGTAGACGCCGTGCTCGAGCATGTGGTCCGCCACCCGTCCCGCCAGCCGGGCCCCGTCATCACCGGGGAACATCACCGGAACGATCGGGTGCGTCCCGGGTAGCAGCTCGAACCCGGCATCCGACATGAGCTCCCGGAACAGCGCCGAGTTGGCCTTGAGCTGCTCCCGGCCCTCGCTGGAGGACGCGACGAGCTCGAGGGCTGCAAGGGAACCGGCCACCACCGCGGGTGCCACGGAGTTGGAGAAGAGATAGGGCCGTGAGCGCTGCCGCAACAGGTCGACGACTTCACCGTGGCTGGAGACGTAGCCCCCCGACGCGCCCCCCAGGGCCTTTCCGAGGGTGCCCGTCAGGATGTCGACCCGGTCCATCACCCCGAACATCTCCGGGGTGCCGCGTCCACCACCACCGACGAAACCCACTGCGTGCGAGTCGTCGACGAGGACCATCGCCTCGAACTCGTCGGCGAGGTCGCAGATCTCGTCCAGCGGTGCATACGACCCATCCATCGAGAACACGCCGTCGGTCACGATGCAGGTTCGGCGTGAGCCGCCGGCACGGGCCGCCTCGAGCTGGGTGCGCAGATCGGCCATGTCGGCGTTCTGGTAGCGGAACCGTGCCGCCTTCGAGAGCCGGATGCCGTCGATGATCGACGCGTGGTTGAGCGCGTCGGACACGATCGCGTCCTCGGCGCCGAAGAGCACCTCGAACACCCCACCGTTGGCATCGAAGCACGAGCTGTAGAGGATCGTCGCCTCCATGCCCAAGAAGTCCGACAAGGCACCCTCGAGCGCGGTGTGCTGGGTCTGCGTGCCGCAGATGAACCGCACCGAGGCCATCCCGAAACCCCACTCATCAAGGGCTGCACGGCTGGCGCCGACGACATCCGGGTGGTCTGCGAGGCCCAGGTAGTTGTTCGCACAGAAGTTGATCGACTCCCCCGCGGTGGTGCGGACGTGGGAGGACTGTGCCGTCGTCAGCTCGCGCTCACGCTTGTAGAGCCCGGCCTCGTCGATCTCCCGCAGAGTTGCTGCGAGCTGGTCCTTCACTGCGCCGTACACGTCGCCTCCTGCTGCCACTCCCCGTGCGCGTTGCACGAACCTCTGCTAGTAGAGGTTAGGCGCTGGCGCGGATGGAGCACCATGAGTGGACGCGCCCAACCTCTGCTGAGCAAGGACGCGCGTCAGCACGACCCGCCTAGCTCCAGTCGAGGGCGACCTTGCCGCCGTGGCCCGAGCGGGTCTCGGCGAATGCCTCCTGCCAGTCCTGCGCGGCATACCGTCCGGTGATGACCGAGGAGACTGCAGCTCGCAGGTCGGCCGAGGTCGCCAGCATCGATCCCATGAGGTACCAGGTCTCGAACATCTCGCGCCCGTAGATCCCCCGCAGCGTGATCATGTGGGTGATGACCCGCCCCCAGTCGATGGCGTAGCGGTCGGTCGGCAGCCCGAGCAACGCCACCCGGCCTCCGTGGTTCATGTTGGCGAGCATGTCCTCGACCGCAGCCGGTGCGCCCGACATCTCGAGCCCGATGTCGAAGCCCTCGACCATCCCGAGCTGTTCCTGCGCCGCACGCAGCGACCCCCCCGTGCCCACGTTCACGACGAGATCGGCGCCGGCACCGGACGCGAGGGCCAGCCGCTCGTCCGACATGTCGGTGACACAGATCCGGCGGGCGCCGGCGTGGCGCGCGACGGCCGTGGCCATCACCCCGATCGGCCCGGCGCCGGTGACCACGACGTCCTCTCCGACCACTGGCCACTGCAGCGCCGTGTGCGTGGCGTTCCCGAGCGGGTCGAAGAGGGCACCGAGGTCGGGATCGAGGTCCGCGGGCTGGACCCAGGCGTTGGTCGCCGGGATCACCACGTAGTCCGCGAACGCACCGTCCCGGTTGACGCCCACCCCGATCGTGTTGATGCACAGGTGTCGACGACCCGCCCGGCAGTTGCGGCAGTGCCCGCACACGAGGTGCCCCTCGCCGGACACCATGTCCCCCGCCGTCACGTTCTCGACGTCCGCGCCGACCTCCGCCACCTCACCGAAGAACTCGTGACCGAGTGTCATCGGCGCACGCACGGTCGCTGCTGCCCACTCGTCCCACTGCTCCAGGTGCAGGTCGGTGCCGCACAGGCCCGCCCGGAGCACCCGGATCTTGACGTCCTTGACCCCACACTCCGGCTCGGCCAGCTCGACGAGCTCGAGCCCAGGACCTGCCGTGACCTTCCGCAGCGCGCGCACCCGCTCATCATGCCGGTCGGCGAGCGTCGACGGGCGTTGCACCGTTCGTCGCGCGACGCGCACCGTCTGGCGCTGTGCCACCTGCCGCACGCCGCTCCCTCGCCCCGCCCGCCGCGGAGGAGGTTTCCCGGGGTGTCCACGGGAACGGCATAACGACACCCTTGTCCCGATCCGGGCAGACCGCCCGGGCACCGACCCTGGAGGTGACCGTGAGCAACGACGCTCGCACGCACGACGAGGACCCTTACCTCGCGCTGCAGTCAAGTCCGGAGTTCCAGGAGCTGCGCCGGAAGTTCCGCGGGTTCGTCTTTCCGACGACCGCGTTCTTCCTCGCCTGGTACTTCCTCTACGTCCTGCTGTCGATCTTCGCGCCGGGCTTCATGGGCCAGCTCGTGTTCGGGAACGTCACCCTTGGCCTCCTCTTCGGGCTCGGCCAGTTCGTCACGACGTTCGCCATCACCTTCATCTACGCCCGCTGGGCGAACCGTGAGTTCGACCCGATGGCCGATCGCCTCGGCGCCCAGCTCGACGCCGGCAAGGAGATCTGACCATGGCACTGACCCTCCCCCTGGCCGAGTCCACCGCGGTCGGCTCCCCGGCACTGAACATCGGCATCTTCGCCGCCTTCGTGGTGTTCACGTTGGTCATCGTCATCAAGGTGGCCTCCGGCAAGAAGACGGCAGAGCAGTACTACACCGCGGGCGGCGCGTTCACCGGTCGCCAGAACGGCATCGCCATCGCGGGTGACTACCTGTCGGCGGCATCCTTCCTCGGCATCGCTGGGGCCATCGCGCTGCAGGGCTACGACGGCTTCCTCTACTCCATCGGGTTCCTCGTCGCGTGGCTGGTGGCACTCCTGCTCGTCGCGGAGCTGCTGCGCAACACCGGCCGGTTCACCATGGCCGACGTGTTGTCCTACCGGCTCCGGCAGCGCCCGGTGCGCGTCGCGACCGCCATCTCCGTGATCTGCGTGTCGTTCTTCTACCTGCTCGCCCAGATGGCCGGCGCCGGAGGCCTGGTGTCCCTGCTGCTCGGAGTCAACGGTGACCTCGCGCAGAACCTCGTCATCGCCCTCGTCGGCGTCATCATGATCGCCTACGTACTCATCGGCGGCATGAAGGGCACCACCTGGGTGCAGATCATCAAGGCCCTTCTCCTCATCGCCGGCACCTTCGTCATCACCATCTGGGTGCTCGGCAAGTACAGCTTCAACATCTCCTCCCTGTTCCAGGCAGCAGCGGACAACTCCCCCGCCGGGGAGAAGCTCTTCGAGCCGGGGCTGAAGTACGGCAAGAGCCTCACCACGAAGATCGACTTCATCTCGC